>QIMA01000016.1 GCA_003233535.1 Rhodanobacteraceae bacterium | reverse complement strand
CCGTGGCGATTGCCGGCAAAGTCAGCGCGCTGCCCTGTTTGCCGAGCCGCTTCAACTGGCCAAGCTTAGAGGCCGGTGTTTTTCGCTGGTGGCTGCGCCGAAAAATCCGCGCGTCTGGGGCAATGGCGATCGTTCAATGCAGAAATACCGCTGCGACCCAGATTGCTTTGAGTGCACGCGATGCAGGATTGCCGATTCGAGTCATTTTCGACTGTCGTGGGGTGGTCGATCACGAGTTCCTCTATGACCACGGCTATGACTTTGGCGATGCGCCGCCTGCATTGCGCGAATGTGCGTTGAAGCTGAGCAAACAACAGCAAGACTGCGCCCGCCGCGCTGACGCGGTGTACTGTGTCTCCGCGGCGATGGCGCAGTACTTGGTCTCTGACGCCGAGATATCCAGCGACAAGTGCACGGTAATTCCCTGTTGTGTAGAAACCCAGACGCTGGGTGTGGGCGCCGCTAGTCGTGCTGAGGTTCGCGCACGTCTCGGCTTCGACGGCAAGCTGGTTGTTTGCTATTGCGGCAGCCTAGTTGGCTATCAACGGATCGGTCATTCGCTAGCGTTGTTTTTACAAATCTTGGCGCTGGAGCCGCGCGCACACTTTTTCGCAATCACCACCTCGGCGGAGAAGATGCGCAGTACGGCGCTGGCCGCAGGCTTGCTAGAGGATCAAATGACCGTGGTCTCGGTTGCACCGGATGAAGTACCAGCAATGCTATCAGCCGCTGATCTGGGGCTGTTGCTGCGCGAGCGGTCGCCGGTGAACTTGGTCGCTTCGCCGGTGAAGTTTGCTGAGTATCTGGCTAGCGGTACGCCGGTAATCGTCAGCGCAGGCATCGGCGATTTCTCGGCCTTGGTCAGCGACCAGCGGATCGGCTTGACGCTGGATGACTACAGTGACCACGAGATCACCCAAAACCAGTTGGAACCATTCTTGAAATCCCTTCCACAGCAGTCCGAGGCACTCCGCAAGCGCTGCATAGCGGTGGCGGGTCAGCAGTTGGCCTTCGCGCCGTACCTAGCGGAGCTGTCGAGCGTTTATCGGCGATTGGCACAAACTGAGCAGCTGAGCGTCTAGCAATGTTAAAGCGAGGGATTACCGAACGAGGCGCATTTGAACGCAAGGCGATCGCACAAATGCGCGCCGGACACGGCTGGTGGCCGGTGGCGTTGACGCTGCTGGCTGAGCTGCAGGACGCCTATCAGGAAGCCGACGAGGAGCTTCTGGAAGTGCTGTACGCCCACACTGCCGGTGGCTACGGGGTCCACAAAATGACCCGCGCTGGCCGTATGCAGGCGCTGGATGCGCGGCTGGCCGATGAATTAGAAACACGTTACGGCACGCACACACCGATCTCGGTGCACGACATGGCCTGCTCTAACGCGATCACCTCGCTCGACATGTACCGAAGCTTGTCCGACCGCTTTCCGGTCTCGGTGCAAGCAAGCGACTACTTCGACGCGTTGTGGACGGTAACGCCGGACGAGTCGGTTTTTACCGTGGTATTTGATGCCAACGCCAGCCCGGTGCAGTTTGTTGGCCGTGGCATGGTTATCTCGGCCTCGCACCGTGAGCCCTTTCGCTACCCGCTAAACGGTGCCCTGCGTGCTTTGCTGATGAAATTTGTGTTGCCGACTGCAGTATCACTGTTGCAGGCGCACTTGGAGTCTGGTGGTAACGCAAACGATGCCGATAGCGACCAAGGATCGATTAGGCATGTGCGCCTGTTTCATCCCAAGTGTCTGGCCGCAGCAGCGGAATCAACAAATTTTCGTTTGGTCCGCCATGATTTATTCGCAACCAGCACACAGCCCAGCACACAGCAATACCAGGTCGTACGCGTGATGAACGCGCTGACCCCGCACCACTTTGACGCAGATCGGGTGCGCGAAGGCATACGTATCGCCGCTAGCCAGGTCGAACCCGGCGGGCTGTTGCTGCTGGGGCGGTCTTCGGAGGAATCTGATGGCGCCGCGCGAACCACGGCTTACGTACGTAAGGACGATCATCTGACTTCGATCTGGACCCTGAACGACGGCTACGAATGGCCCGACTTAGTAGATCCAGAAATCTCGACGCCGCCTGCATGATTCGAGCGCTGCACGTCATCAATGGCCGCTTTTTCGGCGGCGGTCACCGCTCTACGCTGTTGCTGATGCAAGCACTGGACGAAGGCGGCAAGGCGCAGACCGAACTGTGCACCTTGGGCGAAGGTGGCGCGCTGCCGTTCAACGGGCGAGTACCTACAGTGGTGCCCTTTGACGGTCGCTACAACAACCCTCAGGTACTGGTTGGAACCGCGATGAGGCTGCGCAAGCTGGTCCGGTCGCTGGGTCCAGAGATCTTGCATACCCACGGTCTGGACGCGGATTTGATTGGTTCGCTCGCGGTGATTGGGCTGAGCACGCGGCACATCAGTCATTTGCGCATTACCCCGGTTTTCGACCCCAATCAATCGTGGCGAGTGGCGCTGCGTCGGCGTTTGTTTCGCTGGCTCACCGCTGCCAAAGGGACCCGATTCATTGCCGTATCTGAGGCGGTGCGCCAGCAAATGGCCGAGTACTACCAGATCGCGAAAGATCGCATCGTCACCGTTCGCAACGGCGTGGACTTGACCGCATTCGACGGCTCCAAAGCGGACACGGACGTTGATTCCGCGTCGCGTCCCATCAAGATCGGAAGCGCAGGTCGTCTTGCCCCGATGAAGGGGTTTGAGTACTTGTTGGATGCCGCGGCCTTGGTCAAGGCACAGGGACTAGTTTTCGAGCTGCACATCGCCGGTTCGGGCTCTGAACTCGGCGCGCTGCAGTCGCGCGCGAACGCGCTGGGAATTGGCACCGATGTACACTTTTCAGGCCAGCTGGAAGACATGCGTTACTTTTACCGGCAGCTCGATTTGTTCGTGCTGCCCTCGGTCTCTACGGAGGGATTGCCGCTGGTCGTGCTGGAGGCCTCAGCAATGGGGGTGCCGGTCATTGCCACCGATTTGGCCGGCGCGCCCGAAGTGGTAGACGATGGAGAAACGGGCTTGCTGGTTCCGATTTGTAACGCCGAAGCGTTGGCACAGGCAATCACGAGAATAGTTCGTGACGACAGCTATAGGAATCAACTGGCACAAGCCGGTTTGGCCAAGGTCCGGCGCGATTTTTCGGTGCAGCGCGTTGCGGCCGAGGTCGCCGTGGTCTATGCAGACCTAGTCGAATCATGACGGCATGGGCGACGGCGCCAGGGAATCGGCACCCGTGGTGATGAAGGTTGCTGTGTGGAGCGCCTTGAGCATGTCCGATCGCTACGTGACCGGTGTCGGCAAGCACACCTTGCAGATGCTGGTCGGACTGGATGCGCAAGCTGACCTGGAAGTTACACATGTGCAGCCCAAGTCAACCGGTGAGGTCCACGCCAGCGCTCTGCCGCTTGCTCACGTCAACCAGGTTCCGCTCCGAATAGCTCGGAATCTGCTGTCCGCCGCGTGGGCCTTGACCGGTCATCCGGCGCTGACTCGCTGGTGTCCGAATAGCGACTGGGTCTACTGCCCACGCGAATTGTTCGTCGCTCCTGGCCGGAGTCGCTACGCGCTGACCGTGCACGATACTTGGCTGCTGGAGCAGGAAAAGCCGGGCTGGAAGAACACGCTGAAGTGGCGGTGGCTGCTGGGCCGAGCGCTGCGCCGCGCGGACTTGGTGCTGACCGTGTCGGAATTTACCGCCGAACGGGTCAAGGCTTTGTTCGGCACCAGTGAATCGAAGATTCGGGTGGTCGGAAATGGCGCGACCCACGAGTTCTTTGACCCACCGATTGGCCAAGTGGCTGACATCGTTCCGAGTTTGGCCGGCCAAAGCTACGGGATCGCCGTAGGTGGGTTAACTCGCAAGAAGGGCGGTGATCATCTGTTGGCCTTGGCTGAAGAATTGAACCAACGACGGCCGGAGCTGAAACTGTTGGTCGTGGGACCGGTAGAAGAACCCTTCGGCCCAAGCACATGGTCGTCAAACTTGGTGCATGTGGCACGCGGACTATCCGATGGCCAGCTCGCCTGCTTGGTCAGTGGTGCGGAATTCGCCTGCCCATTATCGCGCTACGAAGGGTTTGGAATTACCTTGGTAGAGGCGATGGCGGCGGGGACGCCAGTGGTCGCCAGCGACATTCCGCCGCATCGAGAGGTGGCCGGGAAAGCGGCAATCTTACGTGATCCGGCTGACACAGTCGCGCTCTGCGAGGCTATAGACGGACTGTTGGGTGATCCAGCAGAACGCGATAGGTTATGCGTGCTCGGTAGAGCCTGTGCCGCCGAGTACACCTGGGACAACGCGGTTGCCCGCCTCTATGACGCATTGAAGGAGTTTTCGCGCTGAGCGGCAAATCGCCCGCAGACGAACCAGTGCGATCTCGCGTGCTGGTGGCCCAACTCGGTGCGCGGCGCCATTACGCGGTGCCTTTGGCGTTTCAGGAACACGGCCTCCTGGAGCGGTTCTGTACCGATCTATTGATCAAGTCCAATCGCATGCGGGGTTTGGTGCGTAGCGCTGGGTCGACGTTTGGCAATGGCGGTTTGCGCCGATTGGCTGATCGCCAGTTCGCCCAATCCCCGTCGGCAGAGCTTACTCGGACCTTTCCGCTGTTCGGAATGCGCTACAAGTGGCGCGGTCAGCGGGCTGCCAGCGCCCAGGCACGAACCGCGAACTGGATGTGGGGTGGACGGCGCTTTGCACAACTGTGTGCCGAGCAACTTAGTGCACAGACCACCGGCGTTTACGCCTTCACATCCGCAGCTAGAGAGTTATTTAGTGTCGCCAAAGCGCGCGGTATCCCCTGCTGGTTAGACCATGCAACCGCACCCAGGGCATTTGAAGTGGGTCTGATCCAAGAGGAAGCTGAGCGCTTTCCCGGTTGGTCGGTTCGTCCGGTTGAAGATACCCTCACCGATGCCTATCTGGCGCGACAAAGAGAGGAACTGCAGCTTTCGGACAAAGTGATTTGCGGTTGCAGCTTTGCAAAACGCGCCATTCAGGCTGAGGGCGTCAGCGACGACAAAATCGCAGTCGTGCCGCTGGGTATCGCCGATCACCTATACACCGAGCGCTCTGCAGAAGCTGCATCCAAACATTCGGAGCTGCGGGTGCTTTATGTCGGCGGCGACGGTTTGCGAAAAGGTATTGGCTATCTGGCGCAAGCCGTCGAGATGCTTGGCAGTTCTAAGGTCGAGGTCAAAGCAGCGGGCGAACTGGAGTTGAGCGAGCATGCCTGCGCCGAGCTCAGTCGTAGCATGCAGCTGTTGGGTACCGTTCCAAGGTCACAAATGGCGGCATTGTTCGACTGGGCCGACGTACTCGTACTGCCGTCAGTGTGTGACACTTTCGGGTTCGTATTGTTGGAAGCGATGGCTGCCGGTCTGCCGGTGATCGCGTCGGAGAACTGCGCGGGGCCGGACTTGGTACGCGAAGGGCGTGACGGTTTCGTTGTGCCGATTCGGAATCCGCAAATCATCGCAGACCGCCTAGAGCAACTTGCCACGGATCGCTCGTACTTGCGCTTTATGAGTGAACAAGCGCGAGATAGAGCGAAGGAGTTTTGCGTCTCCCGCTACGGTGATCGTTTGATGCAGGCGCTCGGTCTCAACGTCATTCACAGAGGCAAGGAATCGGGAGTTTAGATGAATGAGGAAGGGAATTCGAAGGGTTCTGGCTTGAAGCGTTCGATCATGGATTTTCTGAAGTGGCGGATCTTTCCCGGCATCAATTTGCATGCGCGAGAACGGTTCAAGCTGGTCCCGTCCTACTTTCGTCACAGCGTGGGCCGCAGCCAGAAAATGCTGGATGCCGGATTCGGTAACGGCATGCTCTCGTGGCAGGCTTGGCGGCGCGGGTATCGCGTCGTTGGCGTGAGCCTAAAGGCAACTGAAGTTGAAGGTGCTACGCGCCAGTTCAATCAGCGTCAGGGCATCGATGATGAACAGTTGATTTTTCTCAATCACAATCTCTACGATACGGACGGCCTGCAGAAGCGCTTTGGCGACTTCGATGAGATTGTCTGCGCCGATGTGATCGAACACATCCGCGATGATAGCGGTATCTGCAGCGCATTTTGGCGGCTGCTCAAGCCGGGTGGCGCGCTGCATCTGACTACGCCCAACGGCGATCATCCGTACAACGCCAATTTCCCGCTGGACCTGCACGAGCGCGGCGGTCACGTTCGGCCCGGCTATAACTTGGTGAGCTTCAAGACGCTGCTCGAACCCTTAGGTTTTGAAGTCGAGGAGTTCTTTGGCTTCGGTGGTCCTACTCGCCAGTGGTTCAATCGAACGATTAAGGAAACCCAGCAGCGCCGCGGGGCATGGGCCGGTGTCCCGTGGTTTCTACTCTCTTTGCCGTTGCTGTGGCTGGACTTCAGTGCGCCGAAAGTGCCGTTCTCTTACTACGTACGCGTGAGAAAACCCGCCGCGTGAACGATCTGCTCCCGCTACTTAGCGCGCTCATCATTTCCGGCTTTGCGCTGTACGCCTACTATCGTTATCGCGATGCTTTTCACCCGGCCGTGTTCACCGCTCCCTTGATGGCTGGCGGTTACGGTATCTGGCCTTTGATCCTCAATCGAGACGGTGATTTGGCGCGCTTGATTGGGGATGCCGAGTTAGCCTCCGTGCAGACGTATTACTTAGTCGCATTGGTGCTGTTTTACTTGGCGATGGTGCTCCGTGTGCGCAAGAAATTGCCGGTTGGTGACAGCCTTAGTCCGTGGCGAGAGTTGGCCAATACGGTAGAAGGAAAACGGACGCGAGCCCGCTTGCTGCGCCTGTCGATGATCCTCGGCTTTCTGGCATTCGCAGCCTACTGGTGGTCGATCTACAACGTTGGCGGATTTTCCGAAGCCTATTCTCGCTACAAGGGCGGTGGCTATTCACGCAGCGGCTATATCGGCGAGGCCACGCTGCTGGCCTATCCCGCCGCGTTGATTTACGCCCTGACAAGGCAGGGCAGAGGCTTTCGTGTAGTCGACTGGATGCTGCTGCTGCTTATCATCAGCCCAAATTTGTTCCAAGGCACGTTCGGCGTTCGTCGTGGGCCGCTGTTTATCTCTTTGGCGACGATCTTCGTCAGCTGGATTGTGGCCAGAGGCCGATTACCAGGATTGTTTCGTACCGGCGCCGCTATCGGTAGCATCATGGCTGCGGTCGGATTTGTCTGGTCTCAGCGGCGTACTTGGTTCCGCGGCGATAGCGATGTTGGTGGTGCAGGCGGTTTAGGAACTTCGCTGTTGCCTGACGCCGATCAGCTGTCGCAAAATGACTACGTTAGCGGTGTCGGTAGCGCCATGATCACCGACTACTACAACGCCTTCTTTTGGGGTAAACGCTGGCTCGTCGACGTGATAATCCGCCCCATTCCGAAACAGCTTTGGCCGGAGAAGTACAAGGATGTCGGTGCCTATTGGAAAGAAGGGGCTAACCCGACTGGGTTTTCCGAGCTCGACCAGCTAAATGTCCTAGGCTTTCACTTGCCGGCTGGACACTCCATCGGTGTCCTTTCTGATTTGTATTCCGAATGGTGGTGGTTCGCACTCATATTCGTTTTCCTGCTCGGGTACTTCCTGCGCTGGCTATGGGTTCAGCACCGAACGGTAGGCCAGGTTTGGACGGCACTGTTCCTAGCTGCTATCGGTCTTTGCGTTTACTTGCCCTCACAGTCATTTTCTGCCTGGTATCAACGCTTTATGATCATGGCGATTGGGACTATGTTCGCTTGGCGTTGGGTGGTCGGGCGGGACTTGCGGCAGCGGGCTGAGCGTCCTGCAGTGGGCACCAGACCGTTTTGATGCTTGCTAGCAGCGTAGGCGCCAACAAGAGCAGAGCCACTGTGGCCAATGGGCCTCGCGTTGCTCTGTTCTGGATGCGCCTGGGGCCCTATCACGTGGCGCGGGCTGAGGCACTACGCAGTGCCTTGATCGATCAGGGAGGCGAGCTTGCCCTGTGCGAAGTGAGCAACCAAGATCATTACGCTTGGAGCACCCGTTCAGAGCCGCGCGAAGACTGGATCCAGACCCTGTTTCAGGGCCAAGACTATGCCAGCCTGCGTACTGCTCAGATTGCTGCGTCGGTAGCGCAGTTTCTGACGCAAATGCGACCGGATGTTGTTGCGGTTAACGGCTGGTCCGCGCTGGAAGCGCGCGCGGCGCTGAACTGGGCGCGTACGAATAGCTGTACCGCTATCGTTATGTCCGAAACCAAGGCGGATGACGGCAAGCGCAGATACGTCAAAGAGCTTGCCAAGCGCTGGGTACTTCGAGGCGTTACTGGCGGCCTAGTCGGTGGTCAAGCTCAGCGCGATTATCTGGCCACCTTGGGCGTGCCTAAAGAGCAGATCTTCCTCGGTTACAACGCGGTAGATAACGCCTACTTTTCCGAGCAATCTGCAAAATCGCGCGCTCAGAGCGAGCGCTTAGCTGTGTCCTCGGTTCCGTACTTCTTCGCCAGCGCACGGTTCTTGGCGCGCAAGAACTTGGATGGGTTGTTGCGTGCGTATGCCGACTACCGAGCGCATGCGCAGCAACCGTGGGGTATGGCGATTGCGGGTAGCGGCGAGGAGGAAAATAATCTGAAGCGCTTGTGTTCGGACTTACAGCTCGATTCCGTTGTGCAATGGCCGGGATTCGTGCAGTACGAAGAGCTTCCGCGCTGGTATGCCGGCGCCGGCGCTTTTATCCATCCGGCCAAGGCCGAAGCTTGGGGTCTGGTCGCCAATGAGGCTGCTGCGTGTTCATTGCCTTTGTTGATTGCCAATCCGGTAGGCGCGCGTTTCGAACTGCTCGAAGAGGGCGTTAACGGCTTCGGGTTTGATCCGTATTCGGATGCGCAAATCACCGCGGCGATGTTGCGCGTATCGGCAATGGATTCGGAGCAGCGCGCTTACCTCGGTGCTGCCGCTAAGGCGCGTGTCGATCAATATGGTCCGGCGCGCTTTGCGCAAGGCATGCTCAGTGCAATCGATGCGGCGCACAACGTTCGGGGCTCAGTTTGAAGATTTTGCACGTTATTCGCGGCTTGGCTAATTCCTCAGGAACCACGCATATCGTCAATCCGCTATCGGAGGCGCAGAGCAAACTTGGCGCCGAGGTTTCGGTTGCATACGTTGACAAGCCGAACGCAGCAGCGGTCGAACCCGACCCCGCGCTGGTCAAGTCGTGGCGTTTTCCTCTCTCAGTCCGTCTCAACAATCCGGGTCTTTCCGCTGCGTATGCTCGTGCGCTGCCAGAGCTAGTGGCGGCGGCTGACGTAGTCCACGTGCACGCGATTTGGAATTTTCCCAGTTGGTGGGCCATGCGCAGTGCTGTCCGCGCACGCACGCCATTCATCGTCGCGCCACAGGGCAGCTTGGACCCATGGGCGCTGCGTCAAAATCGCTGGGGCAAGCGATTGTACGGCGCGCTCACTGAGATGCCGTTAATGCGCCGCGCCGACTGCATGCAGGCACTGTCGAACAAAGAAGAGCAGCAGTTTCGGCAAGCTGGAATATCCGGTCCGGTCCGGCGTATTCCCAACGGTATCGATGCCGACATGTTCGTCAACGGTGCTCAGCGCGGTGACCTCGCTCGCCAGTTGGAATTGCCTGACGGTAGTCAAACGCTGCTGTTTCTCTCGCGAGTACATCCCAAGAAGGGGCTCGACCTGTTGCTGCAAGCATTTGCGGCGGTTGCTGAACGTTTTCCTGAGCGCGTTCTCATTGTGGCGGGCAACGATGCGGGGTCTGGTTACCTTGAGACCATGCGCGCGTTGGCCACGCAACTTGGCATCGCCGCGCGCTGTCGTTTTCTCGGCGAAGTCTCTGGACAGACCAAGCGCGACACGCTGATGGGCGCCGATGCTTACGCCCTTGTTTCACACTCGGAAGGGTTGCCTGTGGCGTCTGTGGAGGCACTCGGTGCTGGCCTGCCCTGCGTGCTTTCGCATGAGTGCAATCTGCCCGAAGTTGAGCAAGCCGAGGCGGGTTGGCTGGTTGCACCGAACGTGAACGAGGCGAGTAAAGCCTTGGATCAGCTGTTTTCAGCACCGCAAGAAGCCAGTCGGCGGGGCGAAAACGCCCGCAACCTGGTGTCCCTGCACTTCACCTGGGACCGTATTGCTGAACAAACGCTGGCGGTTTACCAGCAGATGGTCAGCGGCGCGATTCGACACGGCGGCGCAGCGTGAGTGCCCGTGGCTGCAGTAGATGCTCTGGGAGCGGGTTTGCCGTGTGTATTGCCGATTGGGTGCAACCTTCCCGAGGTCGCCGAGAGCGACCTCGGGGTGGTCGAGCCGAATGCGGATGCGGCTGCGTTGGCTGAGTTGTTCGGTGATCCGCTGATGGCGGCTTCGCGGGGCGAGCGGGCAAGGCGGCTGGTCGCCGAGCGCTTCATTTGGGGCCGGATCGCTGCGCGGACTGTCGTGGTGTACGAGGGGTTGGTGGTGGTGGTGAGTCCTCGGGTTCTGCGAGAAGGCGCCATAGACACGGAAGGAGCCCAGAGTTGCACTCGGGCTCAGGATCGCCCTTGGGCGAGATAGCATTGGTGCGATCCGGACGCGTCTGTTGTAAGTTGCGTCGTAGCGAACGATGTCAGGAGAAGACCGTAAGATGAGCGCAGTAACTCATGCCACGATTCCAGAGCAACTCGCACGCCAAGCGCAGCTCATGGTCGATCGGGGCTGGGCCGTGAATGTTGATGCGATCGTGGCCGAATCCCTCCGACGATATTTCGAGTCCCATCATGAGTTGCTCACGGAGGAGTTTCTCCGAGAGGATTTGGAATGGGCGCTTACCGGAAGTGACTGAGCCGATTTCCGGCG
>QIMA01000487.1 GCA_003233535.1 Rhodanobacteraceae bacterium | reverse complement strand
AGGACCCGCACAGCCCGGTCGCGCACGGTATCGGCAAGGTCATGATCTATGGCGTAACGCTTTACCAGGAATGTCTGAACGACCGCGAGATGATCGACCAGTACGGACTGAACTGCCCCAACGATTGGATCGAGCGCAACCTGTACACGCGCTTTTCCACCATGGGCGTCGTCTCGCTGCTGTTGCTCAACGTGGCGCTGTTCGGCGTGATCGGCCTGACGGTCTGGGCGCTGCAGATGCTGACCATGCCGATGCTCGCAGCGGGGATCATTAATGGCCTCGGACATTGGTGGGGATACCGCAACTTCGAGACCAACGATTGTTCAACCAACTTGACGCCCTGGGCGTTACTGATAGGCGGCGAAGAACTGCACAACAATCATCACGCGTTCCCCTCCTCGGCTCGCTTCTCGATGCGCAAAGCCGAGTTCGACATTGGTTGGGGCGTCATCAAACTGTGTGAGCGGGTGAAGTTGGCCAAGGTACTGCGCGAGGCGCCGGGACTGAACATTCGCGACGCGCAGGTGCCTGACGGCGATACGCTCAGGGCGCTGGTGTCACATCGCTATCAGGTGCTTAAACACTACTTTAAAGAAGTCACCGTGCCGGTCATGAAGGGCGAGATGCAGAAGGCCTCCGATTCGGCATCGCAGTTAGGCCGGCGCCTGCGCAAGGCGCTCGCCAATGATGGTCGGTGGCTGGAGCCCGAAGCGCAAACTCGGCTACGCCACTGGGTCTCCGAACATCCATCCACCGCCACAGTCGTGGAGTACCGGCGTCGGCTTGCTGATCTGATGGCGCGCTCTGGAAAGTCTTCCCAGGCGATGCTTGAGGCGCTACAGCAATGGTGCAACGAAGCGGAAGCGTCGGGAATCCAAGCGCTGGAAGACTACTCGCGCAAACTGCGCAGCTACGCCCTACCCCAGGCCGCGTAGAGGGCTGCGTGCAACACGCTCGGGGTCGGGGTTAGGCCGATGCCGAGCGTGGTGAACTGAGCATCTGCGGCAACTGATCGGTTAACCTGTAGTCCACGCCGACCGCACTAGATGATCATGCTCAAGATCGACACCCATACCCACGTGTTGCCTTCAAGCTGGCCAGATTTGGCTGAACGCTTCGGCGACTCGCGTTTCCCCGTGCTAAAAATCGAAGACGGGCGGCACCGAATTTACCGCGACGGCAAGTTTTTTCGCGAGCTTAAGCCAAACACCTGGGACGCCGACTTGCGCATTGAGCAGTACGCGCAATTCGGCATCAGCGTGCAGGTGCTATCGACGGTTCCGGTCATGTTTTGCTATTGGGCGGACGGCGCTCACGCGCTTGAGTTGCATAGAGCGCTCAACGATCACTTGGCCGAACTCGGTCATTCGCACCCGAGCAACTACTTGGGTCTGGCTACCGTGCCGCTGCAGTCACCACAGCTAGCCGTTGCCGAGTTGGAACGCTCAGTAAAAGATCTCGGCTTAGCCGGCGTACAGGTCGGATCGCACTGTGAGCTGTGGAACTTGGATGCTCCCGAGTTGGACGAGTTCTTTGCCGCCGCCGAAGAGCTGGACGCGTGCGTGCTGGTGCACCCCTGGGACATGATGGGCGCGGCAAGCATGCCCAAATACTGGATGCCCTGGCTAGTCGGCATGCCGGCCGAGCAGAGTCGCGCCGCATGCGCGCTGATCTTTGGCGGCGTTTTGGAGAAATACCCCAAACTGCGCGTGGCTCTTGCCCACGGTGGCGGCAGCTTTCCATACACACTCGGTCGTATCGAGCACGGCTTCAACATGCGTCCTGACCTCGTCGCGGTGGACAACCCGCGCCCGCCGCGCGAGTACTTGTCGCGTCTGTACTTTGATTGCTGCGTGCACGACGACAAGGCATTGGCATACCTGCTGCAAACAGCAGGCTGTGAGCAGGTCATGTTGGGGACGGATTACCCGTTTCCACTGGGTGAGCAAGAGCCCGGCAGCAGCATCGAACGCCTGGGATTGCAGTCCGACGAGCTCAACCAGCTATTCCACGGCAGCGCACTGAACTGGTTAGGAGAGCGCGCGCGTACACAGTTGGGCGTCTGAACCTAGCCCGGATGTTTCATGAACTCGCGCGATCATCGCGCGAGTTCATGAAATATCCGGGCTAGGTTACGGCCTATTCGAATTCATCGGCGAACAAGTTACCGATAACGACGCTATAGGCGCGCCCCTCTTGGGGATTGACGGCCGCCTTAAATGGGGCTCCCGCGAATCCGACCTCACCGTCGCAGTCCGTGCTCAATCCCAAGCCCTCGAGACCACCGCCATCGGGCGTTAGAAACCTCGGTAGTTCGCGCCAGCTGTCGCCCTCATCAGCCCACACGTAGAGCGCGCCGCGGGATGACTGCTGATCGATATCAACCCCCGGCGACCCGACCAAAATCCGGGCACCGCACAGCGCCAATTGCGTACCCAATCGATCACCAGCGCGACCGTCAAGAGCGACTAATCGTTCGAACTCGTCACTGCCACGTCTGACAAACACGGCCCCAGCGGACTGATCCTGGCCCACCTGTTCCTGGGGGGCGGCAATCGCAACTCGTTGGCCGTCGAGCGCCACCGATTGACCGAAGCGAGCGAACTCAGCCGGCACTGGAGCGACCAAGCGAGACGCAAACTGCCAAGTGCCGTTGAACTCGAACTCTGCAACGGCACCCGCATCGTTCAGACTGTCGGTGCTTGCGAACGGACCACCAAGCAATGCGCTATCGCCTTCGATTGCGACCGATGTGCCGTACTCGGCCAAAAGATCGAGCGCAGGCACCAGAAGGCTCGCTTGCAGCACCCAGCCTCCCCCATTCCTGGCGTATACGTGCCCTGCGCCCTGCAAGAAGCCGGGATCATTCGCCCCCGGTTCTCCAATCAAGAGTTGATCCAGTTCCGGATCCAGAGCCACGGCAAACCCGAAGTGACCGCTCTCAACGGGTGCCGGAGAGCGAAACGTCTGGCTTAGCTCCCAGCTGTCGTTAACGAGTTCGTAGAGATAGGCTGCGCCAGAGTCTACGCCCAGCGTTGCATCCCAAAACGCGCCAACCAGCAATCGTTCGCCGCGCAACGACAGCGCTGCGCCAAAGCGTTGCTCAACTGCCGGGTCTGGCGAGAGCAGACGTTGATACCTTTGCCACTGCCCACCAATCCTGCGGTAGACGTACGCTGCGCCGGCTTCTGCTCCAGCCTCGGTTCGTTCGAGAAAACTGCCTACTACGGCCCATTGATGATCGACCGCTACGGCCGATGCGAAGCGCTCTAAATAAGCCCCGTCCCCTCGAGTAAGCCGCAAAGGTGCGGCGTAGTCGGGTCCTTGACGGGCGAATAGGGAAACCGAACCCTGGGCATTGTTAGGCCCAACACGATCCAGATCTGCACCCAGCAGCAGCCCGCCGGTCGAGTCGTCGACGACAATAGTCTTGCCCAAGCGTCCCGACAACCCCGGAAATGGGTTACTCAGAACGCCTTCCAATACCGCCGATAGCGCCGACACGTCATAGTACTCAACGATCCCCTCGTCGAAGCCTGGCGCAACGTCTGCTTGCGGCGCAGCAATATGTAATCGGACACCGTCGATCCGAACCGAGTCACCGAACCGCGCCTGGCTCTCTACGACCTGCGAGTTGAGCAATTCTGGGGGTGCCGCCAGATCCGCGTTACGATAGACCGCCACTGCACCGGCGCCGTCGATAGCCGCTACGGTTGCGTTCGGTGCGCCAACAATCACTAGGTTCGCATCCGCGTCTAGCGTCGTCCCAAACTGGCCTTGCGGGCCAAGACTGGACGAAACACGTTGCAGATTGGCTCCACTGGGCAACGCACAAAGGTCGACCGCACCCGCATCATCGGCGCCAGCGCCAGGCACACCGACTAGCAAGTCGGACCCTAGCGCTGCCAAAGCGCTGCCAAAGCGCGCGCCCGATTCGGCGACATCGGCGATAATTCGGGTTTGCTGTTGCCACTGACCGCCCGATTCGGCGAATAAGTAGGCTGCGCCTGCAGCAAACTGGCCACCGGCTGACTCACCCGGGGCTCCAATGACTATCTGAGTTGGCGACAGCATCAGTAGCGATTGACCAAAGTCTCCGTCAGTGGCGGGCATCGGCGATTGGATCGTGGCGCTCAGCTGCCATAACCCGGCACCATCGAGTTGATAAAGATGGACCTCGCCCGCACCAATCAAGCCCGAACGGTTAGACCGAGGTGCGGCCGCGGCTAGTAGTTCACCCTGCAGGGCCAAAGCCAGCCCAAATGCAGCACCTGGGATCGCGTCAGGCACTTGCAGCGTTTGCGCAAACTCCCAGCTCCCGGCGATACGCTGGTAGAGATACACAGTCCCTTGAGAACTGCCGGTAATGGACATCGTATCGGCGAGGACGTCACCCGGAGCGCCGACCGCCAGCCAATCACCAGCTTGAGCTATAGCCTTGCCGAAGTTGTCTCCTGCGGCTCCGTCGCCGCTAGTCCAAGGATCCAGTTCTGCATCAAACTCTGGCACCGCCGGTTGGCCAAAACTGTTGCAAGCAAACAGCATGGCAACACACAGACTGACTGCACGCCCCCAGACAGGTAGCATCCCTACTCCTTTCATCATCGATTCAAGCCCATGAAAGCCTCCGTTCTTGACCAGCAGGATCCGCTGGCCAACTATCGTCATCAGTTTCATATGCCGCGCACTGGCGGCCAGGACCAGCGCTATTTTTGCGGAAATTCACTGGGGTTAATGCCTAAGGATGCCCGAAAGCACGTCGAGAAAGTATTGTCGCAGTGGTCTGCGGAAGGCGTCGAGGCCCATTTTAAGGGTCACAGCCAGTGGATGCCTTATCACGGGCTAGTCCGTGATGATTTAGCGGCGCTGGTCGGCGCAGAGCCCCTGGAAGTGGTGGCAATGAACTCGTTGACGGTGAACCTGCACTTGCTGATGGCCACTTTTTATCGGCCGCAAGGAGCACGCCGAAAAATTTTGATGGAGGCGCGCGCATTCCCATCCGATCGCCACGCTGTTGCTTCTCAGGTGCTGTGGAACGGCGGCGATCCAGACGTTGATCTGATTGAGGTAGCTGCCGAGCCCGACGCCGACTTGATTGATCCTGATGCGCTGGATGCAGCCATTGCTGAACACGGCGAACAGCTGGCCCTGGTGCTGCTGCCGGGCATTCAGTACGTGACCGGGCAAGCCTTTGACACGGCACGACACACAGCGGCAGCCCATAGCGTCGGCGCCAAGATCGGCTTCGACCTGGCCCATGCGGTCGGCAACTTGCCCCTGTCGCTGCACGATGCCGGGCCGGATTTTGCGGTTTGGTGCAGCTACAAGTACTTAAACAGCGGGCCAGGTGCGGTTGCCGGCGCCTTTGTCCACTCGCGACACGCTCACAGCGAGCTGCCGCGCCTAGCCGGCTGGTGGGGGCACCAGGAGAGCACGCGGTTCAAGATGGGCCCACAGTTCGTGCCTACCCCTGGAGCCGAGGGTTGGCAGCTGTCAAATCCGCCAATCTTGGCGATGGCTCCACTACGCGCCTCGCTGCCAATCTTTCGCCAGGCTGGAATGCAGGCTCTACGGCGCAAATCAGAATTATTGACCAGCCATCTGGAAAGCAAGTTGTTAGATCGACTCGGCGACGAACTAAGCATCGTCACACCGAAAGAGCCAACACAGCGCGGCTGTCAGCTGTCCATTCGCCTAAACAGAGGACGCGAGTTGGGGCAACGCATGTATCAGACGCTGCTGGCACAAGGTGTGGTCTGTGACTGGCGCGAGCCCGACATACTGCGAGCGTCGCCGGTGCCCCTATACACCAAGTTTGCCGACTGCGACGACCTCGTTAGCGCGCTGGCAGCTGAACTGGAGAAGAACTGATGAGCCGCGAGCTGAGCATCGTTGGAGCCGGTTTAGCCGGGGCGCTGATGGCGTGTCTGCTAGCGCAGAGAGGCTGGAAGATTGACCTGTATGAGCGACGACCGGACCCGCGTGGCGGACCGATTATCGGCGGCCGCTCAATCAACCTAGCTTTGTCTGAGCGTGGCTGGCACGCGCTGCGCATGGCCGGCGTGGACCAGATCGTATCTGAACAGGCCATCGCGATGCGTGGCCGGGCCGTGCACAGTCTGGAGGGCAACGTCGATTTGCAGCCATACGGAATGAGCGACAGCCATGTGATCCACTCGGTGCATCGCGCCAATCTCAATCGATTGCTGGTCACGGCCGCCGGCGAAGCCGGGGTAAGGCTGCACTTCGAGCACAGTCTGCGGGCAGTGGACTGGGACGCGTCAACGCTGACCATGGACTCGCCAACCGGACCAATCGAGTCGCCCTTCAACGCACTCATTGGTGCCGATGGCGCAGGATCACCACTGCGCACATCGATGGTGCGCAAATACGGCCTCGTTGAGCAAATAAGTTGGGAAGACCACGGCTACAAGGAGCTCTCTATAAGGCCGCAGCGCGACGCGCAAACCGGCGCAGATGGTTTCAAATTGGACCCACACGCGCTGCACATTTGGCCGCGTGGTCAGTTCATGTTGATTGCACTGCCCAATGCCGACCGCAGCTTCACCGTGACCCTGTTTCTCCCACTCAAGGGAGAGCAGAGTTTTGCACAGCTTAAGGACCCGACCGCGGTGCGCGCATTCTTCGCGGCCGAGTTCCCTAGCGCAGTTCCACTGCTCGAAGACTTAGACCAGGAGTTTGCCGACAACGCGGTTGGCCCACTGGCGACTTTGCGTCTGGCACCCTGGCATCACGCGGGCAAGGCCCTGCTGATTGGCGACGCCGCACATGCGGTCGTGCCGTTCCATGGCCAGGGCATGAACTGCGCGTTCGAAGACTGTGCCGAACTGGCAGATCTGTTGTGCGACAGCTGCGACTTGGATCAGGCTTTTGCAGATTTCTATGCGCGACGCAAAATAAACGCGGACGCAATTGCCAGTATGGCTGTGGAGAATTACTACGAGATGCGCGACCACGTCGCCCGCGCCGACTACCAGTGGGCGAAGAAGATCGAGCATGCCTTGGCAGAGCGATTCCCACAGCGCTTTCTATCCCGCTACGCGCAGGTCAGCTTCACCCGGCTACCCTATTCCGAGGCGCAGGCTCGGGGTGCAATACAGGCCGAGATCATCTCCCAGCTCGCCGTAGCGAACAGCCTCAGCGGGATTGACTGGGGCACTGCGCGTACCTTGGTTGAGCGACGACTGCAGCCGCTTCCGGAACACGCGCAGTTAGTGGCAGCACCGAGCGATACCTCTAACCCGGATATTTCATGAACTCGCGCGATGGTCGCGCAGGACATTGGTAGGCCAGTGGTTTTTCACAGTGGTTTTTCAAGAAAAGGGAGCGGTGTAGTGATTCATACACCCGACTGAGGGAAAGTCGCTGGGCGATCAAGGGCCTAGCGAGGGCGCGTGAAGTTTATGAAATATCCAGACTATAAAGGAGCAACATGAGCGCAATAACAAGAACCGCGCTGATTACCGGCGCCTCTGCGGGGATCGGTGAGGAGTTCGCCCGCCAACTGGCCGCCGCCGGGTGGAACTTGGCGCTCTGTGCACGCCGTATGGATCGGCTGGAGTCGCTGGCCGAGACGCTGAGCACGGCTCACGGCATTCGCGCCGAAGCATTCGCTTGTGATCTAAACGACGCCGCTGCGCCAACCCGTTTATTGCATGAACTTCAGCAGCGCGGGTTAGTCATCGACATGCTGATAAATAATGCTGGCTTTGGCTTACCCGGCAACTTCGTCGACAATGACTGGGACACGCATCGACAGTTTCTGCAGCTGATGCTGAGCGCGCCTACCGAACTCGCCCACCGCCTGCTGCCGGCCATGCGGCAGCGGAATTTTGGGCGAATTATCAACGTCTCCAGCTTAGCCGGTCTGGTGCCGGGCACGGCCGGGCATACGCTCTACTCAGCGGTGAAGAGCTATTTGATCAAGTTCTCGCAGTCTCTGGCCCTGGAGAATCGTGACCGCGACATACACGTTTGCGCTCTGTGTCCGGGCTTCACCTACAGCGAGTTTCACGACGCCAACGGCACCCGGCCGATGGTGTCGAAAATGCCTAAGTTCATGTGGATGGATGCGGCAACTGTTGTCCGTCAGGGCATTGCAGCGGTCGAAGCAGGCAAGATCGTCTACGTAACCGGCCGCTTTAATAAATTCGTGCACAGCCTCGTCAAGCTGCTTCCTGACAAGCTCGCGCTAAAACTGGTGGACCGTCGCTCGAAGACATTTCGCCACCGTAACTGAGCTACGCGCAGGCAGCCATCGTGATCGGTATCGCGAGGGCGCAGCTCAAGTGGCTGGTCAACGGATGTTGAAATACGATGCGTAGCCGTGGAACGGCGTCTAATTAGCCCACCAGCATGCGAGAATCCAGGCCCGAGCAAGTCCACGATAACGACCCGAACTATGAGCACCATTAAGCAGGGCCGAATCGCGAAACCGTGCCCATGAACAATGAGCCTGCCCGGCACGAGAATCACACGGATGCCGCCGGTGGCAGTGCTAAAAGCTATCGCGTACTCGACAGCGCATTGACCCTAACCTTGGCCGGTGGTGCCTTAATGCTGTCGGGAATCGCCCTACATCAGGGTCTGAAAGGAGCGCTCTGGCCGGCCCTGTTTGCGGCGCAATTGGCGACCCTAAGCGGCCTGTTGGTGCTCGGCCTTAAGTACCGCTGGACCACCACCAATCTGCGCATCCAACGCGCCGCACTGCGCGAGAGCGAAGCGCGTCTAACCTGGGCGCTGTGGGGCAGTCGCGACGGTCTGTGGTATTGGGATCTGGCAGAAGATCAGCTTCATTGCCTGGGTACCGGCCGCTTCGTGGGCGATACCGATTGGACCACGCTGTCGCAAATGCAGTGGCGCGATCATGTCATTCACCGCGATGATCAAGCACGCGTCGTTGCCGCGATCAACGATCATTTGGAGGGCCGCAGTGATGCCTATGATGCCGAATATCGAGCTCGCGGCCCTTCCGCACAATGGACCTGGATCCGCGCTCGAGGCAGGATTGTCGCGCGTGACACCGACCGCAATCCGCTGCGTATGGCCGGCTCTTATCGGATCATCGACGAGGAGCGGGCCAGAGAGGAAGAACGACGCATTTCAGTAGAGATCATTCGGCTGATGAGCGAGGCGGTGACCGTTACCACTCCGGATTCTCGCTTCAGCTACGTCAATCCAGCATTCTCGCGCATCACCGGATATGCAGCCGACGAAGTCATCGGTGAAGAGTCGAGCATACTCAACACGTCCAAGACCAGCGAACAGAGCTATCAAACGCTGCGCCAGAAGCTCGAGCAGACCGGCGAATGGCGCGGTGAAATGTGGCAGCGGCATAAGAGCGGCCGGGATTTCCTAGCCGCCATCGAAATTCGTGAGGTCAAAGACGCCAGCGGTGTGCGATCGCATTTCTTGGCGGTGTTGGAAGACATTACTGAGCGCAAGCGCGCCGAGCAGACACTGCGTTATTTGGCCAGCTACGACGTACTTACCGGTTTGCCCAATCGCACCCTGTTGGTCAGTCGGCTACATCACGCACTCGCTCGTGCCAGACGCAGCGAATTGCGCTTGGCTCTGCTGTTTTTAGATCTCGATCGTTTCAAGCACATCAACGACTCGCTCGGTCACGCGGCCGGCGACGAACTCCTCAAGCAGGTCGCCAATCGCATCGCCAGCGTGACCGGCGATAAAGAGCGCACCGCTCGCATAGGTGGCGACGAATTCACCGTATTTATTCCCGATGTCTACGATATCGAGCAAGTGCAGCATGCGGCGGACAACTTGATCGACGCCTTCGCTGCTCCGCTCAATATGCGTGGACAGGACATTACGATTTCACCCTCGATCGGCATCGCTGTTTACCCAGATCATGGCCAAAGTGTTGATGAACTGCTGAAGAATGCCGATGCGGCGATGTACCAAGCCAAACGTCGCGGGCGCAATATCTCGCAGGTCTATTCGGCCGAATTGGCCTCCGGATCCATTCAACGCACGAAAATTGAGGCTGCCCTGCGTAGAGCGCTGGATCGCGATGAATTTCGTCTGGTCTTCCAGCCCAAAGTTGATTTAGAATCGCGCCGAGTCGTCGGCGTTGAGACCCTGTTGCGCTGGACTAGCGCCGAACTAGGTGAGATTGGCCCGGCCGAGTTTATTCCCATTGCTGAAGAAACCGGCATGATTCTGCCTATTGGCGAATGGGTACTGCGCAGTGCCGTTGAACAACTCGCCAATTGGCGTCAGGACCCCAGGCTGGCGCACATCCATATCGCGGTGAACGTCTCCGCAGCGCAAACTCCACGCGGCGATTTTTCTGGTTTGGTGCAGTCCGTACTGCAGTCGCATGGGTTACCGGCGGAACTGCTGGAACTGGAGATCACTGAAAGCGTGCTGATGAACGACCCAGTGCAAAGCGGGCTGTTAGCCAGCGACCTACAAAAAGCCGGCGTGCGCATCTGCATAGACGATTTTGGCACCGGCTACTCTTCGCTCAGCTACCTACAGCGTTTGAGCATCGATCGACTAAAGATCGATCAGTCCTTCGTGCACGCTATCGACGGACCGGGCGACGGCGGCGTACTCGCCTCGACGATGATCCTAATGGCCCACTCAATGGGGCTCACGGTAGTCGCCGAAGGTGTCGATAGCACAGATCAGTTGCGCTATCTGGAGAACGAATCCTGCGACGAGATTCAAGGTTACTTGGTCAGTCGACCGCTCGACGCCGATGACTGTCTAGATTTCTTGCACCGTCATACAGATGGCTGGCGAACCCACTAGCCCGGATATTTCATGAACTCGCGCGATGATCGCGCAGGACATTGATTGCCCAGTGGTTTTTTCGAAGGAGCGGTGTAGTGGTTCAT
>QIMA01000556.1 GCA_003233535.1 Rhodanobacteraceae bacterium | reverse complement strand
CGGCTTTCATGACGCACCGTTCTGGATGTAGAGAGAGCCGAACATCATAGAATGATCTAGTGCTTCAGGACAAGCATTCTGGCAATCCTGAGCAAAAGAATCGTCTAGCCATTCAGGTTCGGCCAGCGTAGCCGCCGCATTGCGCCAACCCTACCGTGCCTATTGCGCTGCCGCTGAATCACGCCGAGCTAGGTTTCTGGCCACCAGCCAGCAGGTCCAACCCATTGCTGTCAAAGCTAGCGAAGTGACCGCCAAACCGAGAAAGGAACCATTAACGGTGGGCGCCAAGCCGCCGGCAACGGCGGCATTGATGCTCAACGAGATAAACATCTGCACCGATGAATTGCCGCCGCGGCGCGCGGGAAACATATCCAGCATCATCAGTGAGAGCAGCGGGAATGCGGTGGCTGTGCCTAGCCCAATCAACGTAATCGGCAGCACCGCCCACGGCCAAACTGGCTGATCTACGGACAGCGCCTGAGCCACGTTTATTAATCCGCCTATGGCCATGACCAAATAGGCAACGCGAATTCCGCGCGATGCGCTCCAGCGCCCGGCCATGCGGCCGGCAGCGAATGCGCCCAAGACCATGCCGGCAATCGTCGGCACGAAAAAGGCGGCAAACTGCTGTTCGTTGAACCCCAAATGCTTGAGCACGAATACGGGCGCGGAGCTGATGTACAAAAAAACCGCAGAAAAGTTGAACCCCGCGCACAGAGCCAACCAGCGAAAGCGTGCGCTAGCAACAATTTCCCCATAGCCACGTGCTAGATCTTTCACCGACCACTTATGGCGATGCTGCGGCGGGCAAGTTTCCGGCAACATCGTCGCCGCCAGCACGATCAGGGTTAGCGCAAACAGCACCAGAAACCAAAACGAGGATTGCCAGCCAAATACCAAGAGATAGCCACCGACGATCGGCGCGACTGCGGGCGCAATGCCGAACAGCATATGGATCAGACTCATTGCCCTTTGCGCATCGGCGCCTTGAAAACAGTCGCGAACGATGGCCCGGCCAACGATACTGCCGGCCCCGGCACATAGGCCTTGGATAAAGCGGAAGAACAGCAGGCCTTCGAAGGTCGTCGATAGCGCGCAGCCGATCGAAGCGAACAGGAATACAACCAGACTAACCAGGATCACCGGGCGCCTACCGAGGGCGTCGGAAGCGCCACCGTGGACTAAGCTCATCACCGCGTAGGCGATCAGATAGACGCTTATGGTCTGCTGCATCTGCCACGAGTTGGCGTCCAGTGCTGCCTGCATCGCCGGAAATGCCGGGAAGAAGGTATCGATCGAGAACGGACCAATCATGCTGAAGCCGGCCAGCATGAACAGCAGCATCCGGCGCCGCATCGGGCTCAACTCGATCAATACCTCACCGGTAGGCGTGCGCGATTCTGCCCCTTCTAGCGGCGTCGCATGCGGCAGTTTCCCAGGCTTGGTGCCTGCGCTCATCCGGACTGGGTACCGCCCACGGTCATGCGATCGACCTTCAAGGTCGGCTGGCCAACGCCTACAGGAACGCTCTGACCTTCCTTGCCGCACACGCCAACGCCGTCATCAAGCGACAGATCGTTGCCGACCATGCTGACCCGATTTAGAACTTCCGGTCCGTGGCCGATCAAGGTGGCTCCCTTCACCGGCGCAGTAATCTTGCCGTCTTCAATCAAATAGGCCTCGCTGGCACTAAAGACGAATTGCCCAGACGTGATATCGACCTGACCGCCGCCGAAATTCACCGCGTACAAGCCGCGTTTGACCGAACGCAAGATCTCTTCAGGCAGATGCGGACCCGGCTGCATGTAGGTATTGGTCATCCGCGGCATCGGCAGATGGGCAAAGGACTCACGGCGACCGTTACCGGTGGCGGCCACACCCATCAAACGGGCGTTCAGCGAGTCCTGCATGAACCCTTTAAGCACGCCTTTTTCGATCAACATCGTGTTCTGAGTTTGCGTGCCCTCATCATCCACACTGAGTGAACCGCGACGATTGGCCAAGGTGCCGTCGTCCACTACGGTGCACAGCGGACTGGCAACTTTTTGCCCGACGCGACCGGCAAAGGCGCTGGTGCCCTTGCGGATGAAGTCGCCTTCCAAACCGTGGCCTACCGCCTCATGCAGCAGTACACCGGGCCAACCTGGGCCAAGCACTACCGTCATTGAACCAGCCGGGGCGTCGATGGCCTCAAGATTCACCAGAGCTTGGCGCACCGCTTCGCGAGCGTGCCAGTGAGCGCGCTCACCCTTCAGGTATTCGGTGAAGCTAAGCCTGCCACCACCACCAGAAAATCCCTGCTCGCGGCGACCGTTCTGCTCGGCAATGACCTGCACGCGGATCTGAATCAGGGGTCGCACATCACCAGCCAGATTGCCGTCTGAGCGCGCAATGAGGATAGATTCGTGGTGCGCGGCCAAACCGACCATCACCTGGGTCACCCGCGGATCCAGGCTGCGAGCATAGGCGTCGAGCGTGCGCAGCAGCTCGACCTTATCGGCCGAACCCATGCCCTCAATGGGGTCATCGCTGGCGTACAGCGCGGTTGGCGAAGGGCTACGCCAGGGGGCCAAACGGCCCTGACCGCCGCTACGCGCAATCGCTCTAGCGTTGCGCGAAGCCGCTTCCAAGGCGGACATTTCCAGGTCGTCGGAATAGGCCAAAGCAGCTTTCTCGCCGGCCAGTGCACGCACGCCAACGCCTTGCTCAATGCTGTGACTGCCGTCTCTGACGATGCCGTCCTCAAGCGACCAGCTCTCGTGTCGCGAGGACTGAAAGTACAAATCACCGGCGTCGATCCCGGGACCCAGCAGTGCCCCGAACAAGCGCTCTAGCGCCGTATCATCGAGCCCGGCGGGGGTCAGTAGGTTGGCTCGCGCCAGACTAAGTACGTTGGACAAAATCACGCTCCTGTTTTGCTTACCGCAAGTGGCAACCGACCGCAGCCAGACCGCACGACGCGGCTGCGACTGAAAGATTCAGAGACCGAAACAGTCATGGATCGGCGAGGCCCGACTGCATGCAGCCGAGACTGGACACAACAGGTTACCAAGACTGCGTCGTGAATAGGCCGATTAGCCGTCGCCAGCCTCACTCGGCAGCTCGCGGTCGTCACGCACCACGCGGGGGTTCTCCCAGGTCCCCATCACGCTGTAGCGATAGCGGTTGATCCCGTCCAAATTGCGCCCGACCACGCCCTGCACCAGTAGCCCGGCGGCTGCGCCCACCGGTCCACCGGCGAGCGCACCGACCACCGGTATCGCGCCGCCCACACGGGGAGCAACCATGATTTCCTGATCGTAATCGCGAACCGCTAGCCCGGTGCGGCCGACGATTTCAATGTCCGCGGCAGGCCCCTCAAGCTTGAGGTCCTGGGTCCAGGCATTGCCTTCGGAGAGCTGGAACATGCCGTTGATGCTGTTGAAGCTGAAACCGGTCTCGAACACGTCACTGAAGTCTAGCGAGAGCCTCCTGGGTAAGTCACGGATCGAAAACAGGCCGAAGACGCGGCCGGCGCCGGGCTGGACCTCGATCAAACGGCCGCTACCAACGCTCACTTCCAATGTACCTTCCAGCCGCTCGAGTCCAAAGTCCAGCGGTGATCCGGCCCAGCGCGCCTTAATGCCGGCCAGGGTCTGCCCGCCCTCTACGGGGGCACTAAAACCCAACGCCACGAGCATCTTGCCGAGCTCTTCAGCAGTGAAGCGAAGGTCGAATTCCGAACTGGAATCGCCCTGCGGACTGACCCGCCAGTTGCCGCTACCGACCAAGTCCAGATGCTCTGAGCGGGCCTGCAGCTGATCAAAACGCAAACCATCCGGCGTTGAATAGGCTTCGACCCGAACCTCGCCCAAGCGGGCGTCGCCCATGGCGAAGTCTTCGACATACAGGTGCATCGCCGGCAGCCAGCGTGGGTTGATTGCCTGCGTGCTGGGCCCAGTGCCGCCGCCTGAGCCACCGGGCAAATGCATACGCTGGAAATTGGCCACAATCGCCAGACCATCGCGATCCTGATCTAGCGTAATATCGCCGACCAACTGCTCGCCGGTGACTTCCGCCTGCCAACCTCGATCGTTTTGCCGCAGGCTAATGCTCTGCGCCGGCACCAATCCGCCCATTAGCGCAAGATTCTCGGTTTGCAGCTCCATGCCGGCAAATTCGAATTCACCCACGCCTGCGGTCACCCGTTGGCCGATCCAAACCGCCCAGCCGCCAATGTCCACGGTTGCCGCGTTGCCATCAATACTCAACCCCGGCCGCTGCGCCAGCTCTGCGGCCTCGCCGCCGAAGCGCAGGTTGCTCATAAACGGGCCGTCAGGGCTAGCCAGCTGAGTGGCCAGACTAACCTCATCACCCAGCCGCAGATCAAAGCGCGGCGGGCCCTGATCAGAAAAGCTCCCGGTCAAGCGCAGCGCCTGTGGCGTCTGCGCCGCTTTAGCTAGCGGCGCGGGCAAATCAATCTGCGTCCCAACCAGATCGCTGCTATAGCTCAACTCGGTCTTGCCGCTGCGCAATGTGTGCAGCGCTCCGCGCCAGCGGCTGTTACCGCGGAATTGGCGAATGATCGGGCCCAACGCCAAATAGTCGGCAAACATCGCGCTAGCGTCAACATTGCCGTCCAAGGACGCGCTAAACACCCGTTCCGGGTCGCCAGTATCTGGTCCCAGAGCCAAATTCAGGCGCGCACGCTCCGCGCCAACTTGGATGCTCAAATCGGAGGCGCTGAATCCCTGCAGGCTAAAACTGGCATCACCTCGAACATCGTCCAGCCGAACCGTCCATTTGGCGTCCGTAAAGTTCACGCCTTTGAGCGCCAGCTGTCCGGTCAGCGCCCTGCTACCTTGGTCTTTGCGCAGGGGGAGGTCGAGTACTGCGCTGCCTTCAACCGGCCCGTTAGCTTCCATGCCAATGAACAGGCTGCCGCGCGAATGCTGCAGCGGCGAAGCCTTGAGAAAGGCCAGTAGATCGGCAGCGTCTCCGCCGCCTTCGATATCCAGGTGCAGCTTGGGCTGGCGGAAATTGGCAATACCACCCGAGGCACGAGCCGCGACACCCATGACGGTACCCTCGGCCTGATCGATGTAGAGGCCTCGATTGACCAGCCGCGCTTTGGCCGCCAGCTGCTTTGCCGCGGGCCAATCCGGGTGATAATCCAAGTCGATCTGATCGGCGTCGATGTCCAGCTCGAAACGCCCTTCCTTGCCGGCGAAGGGCCACCTCTTAGGTGGACCTCGGTAGTACATCGAAGCACCCCGGAGTCGGCCGTTGTCTAGAGCCCGTTCGAGCCAAGCGATGGTTTTTGGCTTCATCCTGGTTGCCACCCAAAACTGCTTTGAAGGGGCGATCGGGCCCTTAGCGTGAGCCTCTATTTGCAACACAGGCAGTTCGCCCGGGCGCAGCTGCAGATTGCCGCGTGCAACAGCGTCGGCCCCGACGTAGTGCACCTGGGCGCGCTCAAACTGCATCTCCCAGCCGGGCTCAGCGCGGGTCACTGACAGATCAAAACTGAGATCTTTGATGTCGATGGCATCGGGCCAGGCTTCGCGCCACTCAACGCTCAGCTCGGCAGGCCGGCTAGTTAGCCAAACGCCGTCGCCGTCGGCCAGCAGTCGGAATGACAAGCCATCGGCACCCGGCCAGCGGTTTGGATCGGAGCTGTAGCCCACTTGGCTCAGCTCGGCTTCCAGCCACCAGCCGCTGCGCGCCGGCCGATGCCAGTGCAAGCGATCAACTATGCCGCGTGGATCCATGCTGTATAGCGCGCTGCGTGCTTTCGGCGGAACCCGGTCTATCACCGTCAATAAGTCCGCCAAGGGCTCCAACCCAACGCCCTCCAAGTAGACATCGGTGATGCCCGACTCCAACCAGTGCCCAGAAGCAAGCAGTTCCGCGCTGTCGTTCTCAGCGTGCTGCCACCACAGCCCGCCGCTGCGTCGACCATCTTCAGCAGTGCGCAGTTGAATCTGTAGCTCGCCATCGGGTAGCGCGGCAAGCGCATCAACCGCGCCGACGTCTTTCAACGTCAGCGGCTCACCGCCGCCAACAGCAACGCCACTCAAGCTCAGGCTGCCGTCCAAACGAATCGGTAGCGACTGCGCCCAGTCAACCCAGAGCTGGGAGTTGACGCGGCCTGCACGGGGCTCAATCGGACTGCCGCTAAAACTTTGGCGCCATCGGCTCAAATCTAGATCGGTTGCCGCCAAGTAGGCGCTACCGCTGCTTAGGTCAGCATCTGGATTCAGGACCAGATCCAGCGTCCCGATGTCTGCCCCGCCCAACCGTGCGCCGATCTGCAACCGGCCGGCACGGCGAACGAGGAGCAGGTCGCCGCTGGGCGGCTTGAGTTCGAACCCCGAGCTTTGATCGCGAATGCTGATCTCCACCTGGCGCAAACGAACGGCCCCCAGTCGCTCTAGCAGTGCTAACCGTTTCGCCGCCGAATCGCTGCCCGCCGGCGGCAAGTGTAGACCGGACACGGACCAGCGCCCGGCAGACCTGGCCAATTCAAAGGACAAGCCATCAACAACCAGTTCGCGCACCCAGCGCCGTCCGGGGAGGATGCCGCCGAGTAGATCGACCTGCACTTCGGCGCGAGCAATGCCCAGAGTTTCGCCTTCGATCGGGTCACCGACCTCTAGTCCGTGAAGCGTCAGGATCGGGCCAGACGAAGCCCAGCGAGCATCAGCGCGGTCCAGCCTGACCGAGGTTTTTAGCGCCTCCGACAGCATGCTCGCAACCAGTTCCGGCTGCTGCGCCAGCCAGGGCAAACTAATCCGCAGTATGCCCACCAGCGACGCAGCCAGAATCAGCGCGACCGAGGCTGCGCGCAGCACGCCATGACGAGCTATCCGAAATGAGCGGCGGCGCAGCGTCATCGCTTAGCGTTGCGGGCGACAGCCGCAGTGGCGCGCTGGAAGTGGTCGGAGTGCATGAATACTCGTTGGGCTAAGCCGCGATTAGGAGGGAGTTCGCGCTACGCGCTTGCGCGGCGACGATTACATCAATTAAATTGAAGACCGGTGCAGCGAGATGAATATCACCGACCCGTCGAAATGTGCAGCTCACTAGTGTGGGGTTTCCCAGTTACGTTGAAACTAGTTCAGATGAATTCTGGTCTGAGACTAGGCGCGAGGAGCTGGCATAGCAACGCTATGGCTGCGACGAGCAACGACGTATCAGGAATAGACACCGAGCGCGGTGAGTTCAAGGTAATCGGGAAACCCCACACTACAGGAGCACCACGTCGTACTGCTCCATCGAATACTGATCCTCGCCCTGGAAGCGGATGGGCTTGCCAACGAAGGTTTCCAGATCGGCCACCGCTGCCGACTCTTCGTCGACGATGCGATTCACCACCTGGGTAGAAGCAACCACCATCAAACTGGCCGACTCAAACTGACGCACCGCACGGGTGATCTCGCGAAAAATCTCGTAGATCATGGTTTCAACGGACTTAATCCGTCCCTTTCCCGAACAGCTCTGACAGGGCGTGCACAGCTGTCGCTGCAGGCTATCGGTGGTCCGTTTGCGTGTCATTTCCACCAATCCTAGCGGGGAGAAATCATAGGTCGTGGTCTTTGCGTGATCCTTGGTCAGCGCCTTTTCTAGGGTACGCAGCACCTGCCGACGGTGCTCATCAACCATCATGTCGATGAAATCAATAATGATAATGCCGCCCAGATTGCGCAGCCGCAGCTGCCTGGCGATGGCCTGCGCAGCTTCCAAATTGGTCTTATAGACCGTCTCTTCCAAATTGCGATGACCGAGAAAGCCGCCAGTGTTGACGTCGATGGTGGTCATCGCTTCGGTCTGCTCAATGGTCAGGTGACCGCCGGACTTGAGCGGCGCGTTGAGCTCCAACGCACGCTGGATTTCATCCTCCACACCGTACAGATCGAACAGCGGGCGTTCGCCCGGATAATGCTCAATGCGATCGGCTAGATCGGGCAAGAACTGGGCGGAAAAGCGCCGCGCTTTATCTAGGGTCTCGCGTGAATCGATACGCACCTTTTCTACCTGCACGCGCATCTGATCGCGCAGCGATCGCAGCGAAAGTGGCAGGTCTTCATAGATGCATTCGCCCGCGCCGGCACTAGACATCCGCCCACGAACCACGGTCCACAATCTATCCAGGTAGGCCAAGTCAGATGCCAACGCATCGGACTCGACGCTTTCAGCATTGGTCCGAACGATGTAGCCATAGGGCGATTCGCTGGCCAAGCCCTGCATCAGCTCGCGCAAACGAGTGCGCTCTTCTTCGTCTTCGATGCGTACCGAGATACCCAGGCTCTTGTGCTCGGAAAGCAACACCAAATAGCGCGAGGGAATCGACAAGTGCGCGGTCAGCCGGGCGCCCTTGCTGCCGATCGGATCCTTAACCACCTGGACGATGATTTCCTGCCCCTCACTGACCAGTTCCGTAATCAGCGCCGGTGACGGCGGCACAACCTCGCCGTTCTCGTCAGTCTCATCGGCTGTGGGAACCGGCTGATGCAAATCCGATGCGTGTAAGAACGCGGTTCGCTCCAAGCCAATTTCGACGAAGGCGGCCTGCATGCCGGGCATCACCCGCGAGACTCGTCCCTTGTAAATGTTGCCGACATATCCCAACCGACTCGCGCGTTCGATTAGGATTTCTTGCAGCATCCCATTCTCGATCAACGCGACCCGCGTTTCCCGCGGCGTGACGTTGATCAGAATTTCTTCACTCATATGATCTCCCGTGGAACGAAAGGTGGTTGGCAAAGCCGCTTATGGCGTGGCGGCTGGCAGGTTTTCCAGATTCAGCCAAGTGGGTTTGATAGCAAACCCAGCGAGCGCCTGGGTAGTCTCGTACAGGGGTAACCCCACCACGCCGGTGTAGGAGCCGCTAATCCTGCTGACCAACAGCGCCCCTTTGCCTTGCAGAGCGTAAGCACCGGCCTTGCCGAACGGCTCCTTCGAGGCAACATAGGCGTCAATTTCCTGGTCGTGGAGAGTCCGAAACTGTACCCGCGTTTGAGTTTCGATCACCAGTGTACGTTCGCGGTTTACGAACGCTACCGCGGAAATGACGCGATGGCGTCTGCCGCTTAGACTGCGCAACATCTCGGCCGCCTGCTGACGATCGCTAGGCTTGCCGTAAACCCGCCGCCCCATCACCACTTCGGTGTCGGCGCCCAACACCACCCAAGAACCATTTTGGTCGACGGTTGCGAACGCGGCCTGGGCTTTTTCCAGGGCGATACGGCGTCCATAGTCCAGCGCGGTTTCGCTTACTGCAGGCTGCTCGATCAAATCGACGGCATGCGTTTGGAATTCGTATCCAGCGCCGCGCAATAGATCAGCGCGCCGCGACGAGGCGGACGCCAGCATTAATTTGGCTACAGTCATACGAATATCCGAAAATTGCGGTGCGACCGATATTGCCGCCAGCAGTAGAAGTTCAGTTCGTTGGTCGTCCACGCAGTTGCCCTGCCCTGCGTAACCAGCACCGGCAATCGGCAACGCTATCAGAGCTGCTATTAGCGGCGGGTTAACGCACCGTGCGTTCAACGATGGTAGGGGTGGTTATCCAAGATGCAGTGCGCCCGATAAAGCTGTTCTGCGACCACTACCCGCGCCAGCGCGTGGGGCAAGGTTAGTGCGCCCAGCGACCAGCGCTGTTCACACTGAGCTAGATCGGTAGGCAGGATGCCGTCCGGCCCACCAATCAAAAAACAGGGCGTGCGACTGTCGATGTGCCAGCGTTCCAACTGGCGCGCCAAGTCCTCGCTGCTCCAGGCTTTTCCTGAGCGATCCAATGCGACCCGCCACGCACCATCCGGCACTTTGGCGAGCAGTCGTCCGCTCTCGTCCTTGCGCGCCTGTGCATCGCTCAGACCCTTGCCGCGCCGGGCCAGTTTGAGCGCTTTATAGCGCAGGTCCAGGCGCGTACGCAGGCGTCCTATATAGTCTTGGTAGCCCGCCTCAGCCCAGTCTGGAGCGCGGTCACTGATCGCTAGCAGCCAAGCGCGCATCGACTACAAGAAGACACTAGCTGCACTCACGCGTTGGCCAACTCGTGGCTTTCGCTGTGCGGCACGTCCAATTCCCACATGCGCTCCAGCCCATAAAAATCGCGGGTACGCGGCAGCATCAAGTGGACGACCACGTCACCCAAGTCGACGAGCACCCATTCGGCCTCGCGCTCACCCTCAACACCCAGCGGCGGCACGTCGATGGTTTTAGCCGCCTCGACGACATCCTGGGCCATGGCCTTCACGTGGCGGGTGGAGGTGCCGCTGGCAATGACCAAGAAGTCGGTCACGCTGGTGCGGCCACGCACGTCTATTACGCACAGTTCCTTAGCCTTCATCGCGTCCAGCTTATCGACCACGACATCGCGCAGCCGCACCGTTGGATCGGCTGCTGCTGTCGGTTTAGACCGGGTTCGTGAGGGAAGTGATCGACTGACCCGATCGGAGACCGAGTCTGTGTGCGTGAGGGGCGTGCCGTCTAACGCGGGTGTCACAGGTTCGTTGGCAGTCAACTAAAATTCCTCTTCACAGATGGGTTTTTCCTTGCGTACGAATGCGCACAGCGCAAGTAGCATTGTCTGCCCGTAGCTTGGGTTGGTGCAAGTGTAAGCAATCTGCACCTCAGTGGCGCACGCGCAGTGGCGTTTGTCAGCCCGCTAGCGCCGGTAGATTCCGTGACGATTGATGTAGTCCAAAACGGTATCCGGGAGTAGAAACCGGGGCGACAGCCGCTCGGCTATGAGCGAACGTATGGCCGTGGCCGAAATCGCCAGTGGCGTCACTGTGATAGAACACCAGTTGCCCTGGGGGCGCGTGGTTAGCAGAGCCGGAGCATCGCAGCGCTGAGCCATGAAGTGCGCATCTGCGGGAGCGCATAGTGCTTGCCCTGGTCGAGTTAGTACGCCCAGGTGCGCAAGACTTAGCAGGCTTTGCCAGTCTTGCCACTGCGTTAAACGCGAAAATGCGTCGGCCCCGAGTAGGAAGATGATCGGCCGGTCGGGCCAGCGCTGACGCATGCCGCGCAGGGTTTTTGCGGTATAGGTCGCTCCGCTACGGGCGATCTCACAGCCATCAATGGCAAGTAACGGATCGTCACCGACTGCCAGCTTGAGCATGGCCAAACGTTGTTCAGCGCTAGCGCTAAGCGGGTCGCGCAAGGCCGGCACGTTGGCCGGCAACAGGGTCACCTGACGTACACCTAGGGCGGTGGCGGCATCGAGCGCTGCGCGTAGATGGCCGTGGTGTATCGGATCAAAGCTCCCGCCCAGCAGCGCGATCGGTTCAGCATCATTAGGCGGCAAAGCGCTTCCCATCCTGATCACTGAGCGCCACCCGCAACAACAAGCGTTCCAGTGCGACCCAGGGCGAGCCTAGGCCGCGGCCCTTACTCAACCGGTCCAAGTCGCCAACATCGATCCACAGTTGCTCCCACTGTTCAGACGTATGTCGCCCGGCCGCTCGCTGGTAAGCGGCCGTTCTTGGTGGGTAGACTTGGCGCATCTTGAGCCAGCTATCCACGGGGCCACCCTGGGCCACCTGCAGCGATAACTCGTGCATTAGCTGGATCTGCCGCGCGATCCAAAAAACCAAACGAGCGGGCGCTTCGCCTTCTGCCTTTAGGGCTCGCAACACTCTGCGCATTTTCGCAGCGTTGCCGTAAATGCTCTCGTCGATCAGTTTAAAGACGTCAAAACGAGCGCTATCGGCGACATACTCGCTGAGTTTGGCTGCGTCCCAACGGCTGTCGGGTTTGGCCAAGGCGAGCTTATCCAACTCCATTACCGTAGCCAGCAGGTTACCCTCAGTACGCCACAGCAACAGTTCTATTGCCTGTTGATCGATTTCCAGGCCGCGCTTTCTGGCCTGCTTGCTAACCCAAGCGGGCAGTTCGTTTTGCTTCAATGGCCATAACGGAACGATGTGACCGTCGCGCGCGATCGGCTTTATCCACGATTCCCGCTCGGCCTTGCGGCTCCACTCGGTCAGACTAACGATCCACTGCAGATCCGGGTCTGCTGCTTCCAATACTTCAATCAGCACCTTTGCGCCGGCAACGGGGAGCTTTGCCTGGGCCAAGCGCAGATCTATCACGCGTTTACTGGCAAACAGTCCGGGGCTGACGCAAACCGCCTTTAGTTCATCCCAATCGAACTTCTTATCGGCCGCATCGATTCTTTCGACTTGGTCATAACCAGCCCCGCGCGCCGCCGTTCTCAGCGCGTCAGCACACTCCTGTACGCGCACAATGTCACTGCCGGCAATCAAACAAGGCTTGCCGAGTAGCGATTCTGGGCGCTGGATGACCACTTCGGGTTTGGTTTGGCTGTTCATGGCGATGAGCTGACGGGCCGCTTTTTCCCAACGATGACGTTAACATCCCGGTAGCATAATCGATCTATGGCGACTGCCGGAGCGGTCGGGATGACGAAGGAGCTAGCGCTGGCGACGGCCGTTGCCTTCGTGCATCGCCGACGATGCGCTATCTACGAACCTTCACTACCAACGGCGAGCTTAAACAAGCTCCTCAGCGTCGATCGCCTCGTTGATCGAGGACTCAATCGCGGACATATCTGGGATCACCACTTGATCATCGCGAACCATCAGATTGACCAGCACGCCAGGTCGCTCGGCGGTGAAATCCAAGTTGGGAACGAGAATATCCGGGCTGATCGAAGTCAATCGCGGAAAGCCTTGTGTCAGCATGCCGATATAGGGCAGTTTCAGTGGGTTATCCAGCGCCTTAACCACAGCGACTTTGGCACCACTGGTGCGCTCTTCTAGGGCCATTCCCGCCATCAAGGAGAAAGAAATTAGTGGAATTCGCCAGCCGCGCCAACTGACTTTACCGAGCAACCAATCGGGCGCATTGGGAACGCGCTCCGGGTCTGCGTAAGTGATGACCTCGGCCACGGAGGCATTCGGCATCAGCACTCGTCCGTTTGAGACTAGAATCATCAGGCCTCGAATTTCGCGATTTTCAAGCATGCCGTGTGTCCTTAACCTTCACGCCAGCAACCGGTTGGCTTGTTCGGCCAACTGCTCCGGGGAACCAATAAAATTAACCACTTTGGCCGCAACTACGCCGTCGACCATGGAGCTGATTACGCAGCTAGCGGGGTCTTGTGCCCAAATCGGCGTTCCGGCCGCGGCCAGCTGTTTTGAACCCTCCACGGCATCAGACGCCATACCGCTAAAAATAATCACCAGGAGTCGATCGGCGCCCCAGCGCTCGAGTGAATCTGAGAGCACTTGGTCAATCGATGGACTGTAGGCGGTCGGTCCAGCATCAGCCGACAAGTCCAGCTTGCAGTCTTCGTCGATGCGTAGGCGTTGCCCAACCGGGGCAATGACAACCTCACCCTCCCTGATCGCGTGGCCGTGGCGCGCCAGATTCACCGCAAGCGGAGACACTCGATCTAGCTGCTGCGCCATTAGATCCAAGAATTCAGCGCCCATGTGCTGGACCAAAATAAAGGCGCCGTGCAGGTCTGTATTCAGCCGTGACAGGAAGTCTCGAATTGAGTCGGGACCGCCGATTGATGCGCCGAGTATGACGATCTTTCGGGGACCTGCCGAGCTTGCGGCGGGGGCGGGAGCGGGAGCTGGTGCAGCAGCGGCAGGCGACGGTTTTCGCGGTGTTGCTGGCGGCCGCGCGGACGGCACTTTCACGGCGGGCGCCGGGGGCGAACGCCTAACCATTGGCGGCGGTGCTTGTTCACCCTCCAAAGGCACCAGGCCCAAGTCATCAAAGCTGAGACTCAAGTCCTCTAGACTGGTTGTAGGTTCGGGCACCGGCTGCACACGTTTAGTGAGCGTTTCGCTCGCCTTAGGCGGTCCTGCAAGCGGTAGGCTCGCCTCCTCCCCGGGCAGCGGTTCCAGAGACCAAGAATCCAGGTCTGGCAGTTCGCTTAGTTCGTCCGCTACCGGCTCTTGAGAAGCTGCCGGGGTTGGCGGCAGGTGCGCATCGAGCACAGACAGCGTTGGCAAACCTTCGGCTTTGTCCTCACTACCCGACGCTAGCAACGCGTCTAGGTCGACCAATTTCTCTCCCGCAGACTCGGTTGCTGTCGCGTCCAGATTCAGGCTTAATCCGCCAAAACTAGAATCTTGACCGAGGAAGTCAGT
>QIMA01000356.1 GCA_003233535.1 Rhodanobacteraceae bacterium | reverse complement strand
CAGCGATTTTTTCTCAGTCGGGTGTATGAACCACTACACCGCTCCTTCGAAAAAACCACTGGGCAATCAATGTCCTGCGCGATCATCGCGCAAGTTCATGAAATATCCGGGCTAGGAGCGGCCAAAATGCCGCGGCGAACAGACTAATCAGTAGTGCCCTGACGATCGGGCCCATACTGGTCTCGAAGCGCAAGCTGGACAGATCGGAGAGCTCGTGCAGTTTTCGCCGAGCGCGCCGCCGCAGATCGCGAACGATGTGCTCCAGGCTGTTTTGCAGCCGCTGCGTTAAACTGAGCAACTCATCGATCAACTCGCTTTGTCGCGACAGCTGCTCGCGTCGTTGCCACTCAACGCTGAGCTGTGTGCCGGCATCGCTTTCATCCTCGGCAACCAGACTGAGCATCTGCCCAGGTTGGGTAATTCTGGCGCCGGAAACGCAGGCCCGAACCCTCGGCAATCAGGTCCAAATAGTCTTTCGCCAAGCCGCGATGACGACCGTTGACGACAAAGTCGATCGGCGCAAAGTCTGGATCAGCGGCGTAGCGAATGATCGGGTGGTCGGCGATGAACGCGGACGAATCGGTGTCCTGCGAGTGCGCCGACTTAGTCGGCAGCAGAGCGAGAACGCAGATCAGCCCGGATAGCCAAGTTAGGGAGGTGCGCATGCGGGCGGTTAACTAGCGTGAACTCAGGTCGGCAGACGATACCCGTATAGGCGATGCAGGCACAGTCCCACACGGGACTGAGTGCTACCGCCTCGTCAGTCGCGACGAGGCGGTAGTGCTGGTCTGGGCGGTAGGACTACGGAGCTTACTCAGCGCCCTTTAAGTGGGTGTCCAAGAACTCTTTCACCGCGCGGTAACCGGTGATCTCGTTGTCGCGATTGACGAAGCCGTGGCCTTCATCTTCGAACACCACGTACTCAACCGGAACACCGTTGGCCTTCACCGCTTCGACGATCTCATCCGACTCCACCTGCAGCACGCGCGGGTCGTTGGCCCCCTGCAGCACCATCAGCGGACGCTCGATCTTATCGGCGTGGAACAGCGGCGAAATACGCCGCAGACGCTCTTCGTCGGTCGCCGGATCGCCCATTTCGGCGTACAGCGCCAGCTTGAAGCTTTCCCACCACGGCGGGATCGAGGTCAGGGTGCGCAGCCAGTTGGATACGCCGAAGATGTCCACACCGGCGCGGAACACTTCGGGCTCGAAGGCCAAGGCGGCGAGCACCATGTAGCCGCCGTAGCTGCCGCCGATGATGCCGATGCGCTCAGGGTCAATCATGCCGGTGTCAATCAGCATCTGCTTGCTGGCAACCACGTCAGCCAGATCGGCTTCGCCGTGACGCTGATCATCCATGCCAAAAAAGGTCTTGCCGTAGCCGGAACTGCCGCGATTGTTGATCGCGTAGATGGCGTAACCGTGGTTAACCAGATACTGAATCAACGACGAATAATTGAGCCGGCTCTGGCCACCGGGACCACCGTGTACCCAGACTAGGGCCGGGATCTTGGCCTCAGCGCTGGCTGCATGCGGCATATACAGCAGGCCGGGAATTTCAACCTCTTGGGCAGCAGTGAAACGCACCACTTTGCCGTCGACCAGGTGGTCCTTCGCAATCGCCGGATTGAGCGAGGCAACCAGCTGCTGCGGCGCACTGCCGCTGGCCAGATCGACCCGGTAGAGGTCACGCGGTGTGCGGCTGTCGCCCACGTACAGTGCGATTTGCGAGTCGTCGGCGGAGAAGGTCACGCCGGTCAGATCGCCCTCGGGCATGGGCGGCAGGCTGGCCTTGCTCATGCTGGTCGCGTCGAACAGATGCAGCACGGTGCGTGCGTCGTCGTTGACCGCGACGATCAGATACTGCCCGCCGCGCGAATAATAGGTGTACATCACGTCCCACTCGGGCTGGAACACCACGCTGCGCTCATCGCTGTCCAAGTCGATTCGCACCAGGTGTTCGAATTCGCTGTCGCGGTCGGTCTGCAGCAGCAGATCGCCATCGGGCGTGAAGGCGGCCGGTACGCTGCTCTCGCTGCCCTCATGCTCGGTCAGCAGACGCTTGCTTTGGTCCTGAGTGTCGTACAGATAGACGTCGCTATCGCGGGTGGTGTTGCTCTTGAGCAGAGCCAGGTAGCGACCATCCCAAGAAATCGCCTGGGCGTTTAGACCGTCATCATTTTGATAAACCAACGTGCGTTCGTAGCCGTCGACCGCGTAACGGTAGAGGTCGAAATAGCGCTGATCGCGCTCGTTGGTAGCGATGTAGAAGCTCTGGTGATCGCGCGCCCAGCCGGCGAAGTTGGCCTTCAGCTTGTCGCCAGGCGTTAGGTCCTGGACCTCGCCGTCGGCGCTGCGCACGTACACGTGGTTAAGCTCATTGCCGCCCTGGTCTGCGGTGTAGAGCACACGATCGTCGCTGGGGAAGTAACCGATCACGCGCATCGCATCGGTGGTCGAGGAGGTCAGCGCAACGCTGTCCCCGCCGGCGGCTGGAATCGCGTAGACATTGAAAATACCGCTGATATTGCTGGAATAGGCGAGGGTTTCGCCGTCAGCTGAGAACGAGGCCCCACCTACGCGCACCGAATCCATGAATACTTCAATGTCATATGACGTAAAGGGCGCGGCGGCGACCGGCTCTACGGCCTTGGGCGCGTCCGCTGGCGGGGCGGCTTCCTGGCTGCAGCCAAATAGCGCCGTAGCAAAGGCGAGTAGACAGAGGGTTCTGAGCATGAGCAGCATTCCGGTTTGGGCTGAAGCAAGGTGTCTACTAGCCCGTACAGCGCTTGGCAAGTTTTGCTGCGCTGCACTAGCCGCCACCGCCTTGCTGCAATCGGCGCACGCCGGCGGCTTCGACTGCGCCACGCCCTCCACCCCGACGCTTTCCAATCCAACCGTGCTCGGCAACGGCAGCCCTGGTAGCGTCACTAGTGCTCAGCTACAGCAGGCCCTGGATACGGCCGGTGAGGTGCGCTTAAACATCGGCAGCAGCACCCTAGTGCTGGAGCAAACTCTGCAGCTCACTCGCGCCGTGAGCTTTGACGGTGGCGGCGCCGCGCTATCGGGGAACAACACGCGCCGAGTGATGGAAATCACCAACCCGGGCCTGCTCACCGACTTCACGGTGACCTTGATCAACATGCGTTTGGTAAATGGCGACTCGCGCAGCGCCGCGGGCGATGATTTCGCAAGATCCGGCGCAGCGATCCTCAACGATCACGGCGACGAACCCTGGCGTGCGGCGCGACTGCACGCCTTCGACGTGGACTTTGTAGCCAACCGCGCGGTGGAGAATGCGCAAGACGGCGGTGGCGGCGGGGTCTATCTATTGGGTCATCGCGAGTTCGTTTGCGTGCGCTGCTTGTTTGACGACAACTCTGGCAGCAACGGTGGCGGCTACTACGGACTGGGAACGCAAACGGCGCGCTTCTACGACTCCAGTTTCGTCGGCAACGTTGCCACTGGCGACGGCGGCAATCCGGGCGGCGGCGGTAACGGCGGCGCAATGGCCGTCGATGGCAATACACGCGATCTGAGCCTGTGCCGCACGCGACTGGTCGACAATCGCAACAACGCCTTCGGTGCCGGCCTGTTCACCACCGTCTACGATCAAACCAGCGTCACCCGGATTTGGCAAAGCACGCTGCAGGGCAACACGCAGCAGGGCACCGATCAACACACCGGCGGCGCGTACATCCAAGGCGGGCCGGTATCGATTCGCGACAGCACTTTTCGCGACAACCAGGCCACCGGCTACGGCGGGTTGGCGCTGTTCGATCATCAGACCGGAGCCGGGCTGATACAGATCGGCGGCGAGATTGTCAGTTCAACCTTTGACGGCAATCTGGCCCGCACCGGTTTGGGTGGCGCGATGAACCTGCAGGGCAGCGCCCCGCTGCTGCTGCAGAACCTGACTATTGCCAACAACCGCGCCGATTGCGACGTGTGTTTTGCTGGCGGTATCGCCAATCCTGAAAACGCCCCGATCACTCTGCGCAACAGCGTCTTCTTCAACAACACCGGTGGCAATGCGTTTAATCCGTGGGCGATGCTCAATCCGGTGGCCAGCGGCAGCAACAATCTGCAGTGGCCGCAAGAGCGCGGCATCCCTGGGCAGACGGAGCAGCCGGTCAGCCCCGGCAGTCAGTTCGCCGATGCGCAGCTCACAGGCATCAGCGACAACGGCGGCCCTACCCAAACCAGCGCCCTGTTGCCTGGCTCACCGGCGATCGATACGGGCGATGCAACCGGCGCGCCCAGCACCGATCAACGCGGACTGCCGCGCTTCGGCGCGGTCGACGTGGGCGCGTTCGAGGTGCAGGGGCAGCCGATGGTGGTTTTTGCTGACGGCTTTGAAGATTGAAGAGCGAAGAGCCAGTACCAGCACAGTTAGTCGAGTACAAATGGGTCCAAAACTGCCGAAACCCTTTTCATTACGCGGCTACCACGACTCTATTCCGCCCGGCCTTCTTCGCCTTGTACAAGGCTTTGTCGGCCGCTTCGATGAGCAGCTGTGGATGCGTGGTGTTACCGTCTCTGCCGGCCAAGCCGATGCTCACAGTGACGTGCACTTCGCCTTGGCGTGCGCCCTTGCGTACCGCTTGCGGTCGGCTGCTGGGTAGTCGGCCGCTGCCCAAGCGCACCCGCGTTTCCTGAATCCGTTTGCGGGTGATGTCGAGCGCTTCGCAGACGCGATCAATGTCGCCGTGCGCGAACAGTATCGAGAATTCCTCGCCACCATAGCGGAAGGCGTGACCGCCACGGCAGCGGCGCAGAGTTTGCGCGACTCGCCGAAGAACGACATCGCCGGCGTCGTGGCCGTGTCGATCGTTGAATTTCTTGAAGTGATCCACGTCGACCATCGCCACCACCAGCCGCCCCTCGCTGCGCGCCAGCTCTTCATCCAAAGCGCGTCGATTCGGCAATCCGGTCAGCGCGTCCATAAAGGCCATGCGGAAGGCCTGAATCAGCACGCCGGTTACGGCTAAGCCAGCGCCTAGGGTCAGCCAAGCAGTGGATGCGGCTGCGGCGCTGGGTACGGCCGCCAGTGCAGCGCAGGCTAATGCGGCGCTGGCGCCCAAGTCCGCGGCGCCGCGGCGCTGAAACCAGTGCAGGCTGCAAACGAAGGCAGCGGCGAAATAGAGCAGAGAAATCGTGCCTAATCCGGCTGGCCAACTGTCAGCGTTGACGTGCCAAGAGCGCAATCGACCGATCCCGGATTCACCAAACGACCCAGCAAACCAGATCAGCAGCCCGGTTAACACGGCGAGAATCAGGTTGCGCGGGCTCAGCAGCGGGCGTTCCGGACGCACCGAAATCCACAGCGCCAGGGCGGGCGCGATCAGGGCGATCAGCAGCTCGCGACCGGAACTGGTCCAGCCCCAGGCGTCCAGCGCCAGCAGGCTGAGCAACCAGACCACCCGGTTACGACGAAAGCCCGCCGCCAGCAGTATTCCTGCGACGCAGGCCACCGGCGCCATCGCTACTAGCGAATTCAGTAGCTTGTCGAACACTTTTCACAACCTACTCGAAGTTACTGAATTGTAATGCGGGAACGGGTCTGGAAGCACGATGATTGTCACGATTGTGGTGAAAAAAGGGGCTGATTTCGGCGAATTACGGTTTCCGGCTGGTAATTGGTCACTTTTTGAACGAGTTCCAGTAGCTAGTGTAGTGTTCTGCGCTGTATGGAACTCAAGCGAGGTTCGGTACGAAGCCTGTTAGCCCGGACATCAGCCTCCTAGGAATTTATGATCAGACCCATCGGCGCAGCCCAACTTTTGAGTAACGCAACGCTATGAGCAGCGCTCAGATTGGCATTTTTGTGGTCCTGGCCGCGACCATGGTCATGTTCCTATGGGGCCGCTGGCGCCACGATATGGTGGCAATGGGTGCGCTGCTTACTTGCGTCGTCATCGGGCTGGTGCCGGGCAATGAGGCCTTCACGGGCTTCGGCCACCCAGCAGTCATCACCGTCGCTGCGGTGCTGATCTTGGGCTATGGACTGCAGATTACCGGCGCTGTAGACGTGCTTGCGCAGCGCGTGCTGCCCAGCTCGGCGGGGCCGACCGCCAGCATCATGGCGCTGATTGGTCTGGCGGCGCTGCTGTCGGGGTTCATGAACAACGTCGGCGCGCTGGCCCTGCTGATGCCGATCGCCATTCAGATGGCCGCCAAGCAGGGCGTGCCGCCGGGCAAGGTGCTAATGCCGCTGGCCTTTGGCTCGATCCTCGGCGGCATGACCACGCTGATCGGTACTCCGCCCAATTTGATCGTCTCCGGCTACCGCGAGAACGCCGGGATGGGCAGCTTCTCGATGTTCGATTTCGCCCCGGTAGGACTGGCCGTGGCGGTGATCGGCGTGCTTTTTGTGGGTTTGCTCGGGCGACATTTGGTACCGACCCGTAAACGTAGCGACAGCAGCAGTTTCGAGACCGGTACGTATCTGTCGGAGGTCTATATCTCCGACTCCAGCAAAGCGGTGGATCAGCGCATCAGCGCCGTCGAGCGGATGCTCGACGAAGCCGACGCGCAGGTGGTGGCAATGATCCGCCGCGATGTGCGCATCTCAGCGCCGAATTCGCGCCGAAAAGTGCGCGAGAAAGACATCTTGGTCATCGAGGTCGAACCAGAGTCGCTGGCAGCTGCGCTGTCAGCGCTGGGCGCCAAGCTCGCGGCGGAACACAAATCAGAAGAATCGGGCACAGCTGAGAGCACCAAGAAGACGGCTGCTAAGTCCGGTGCAAAGATCGATGAAGCTGCTGAGGCCGAGGCCAAGAACGAGGCGGAAACGGAGGAAGAGCAGAGCAAGGCTGCATCCGATGAAATCGTGATCCAGGAACTGGTCGTTACCACCTACTCCGGTTTGGTCGAGCGCTCGGCCAAAGACATCGATATGCGCACCCGCTACGGCATCAATTTGCTGGCCCTGTCGCGGCAGGGCGAGCGCACCATCAAGCGATTGCGTTCCACCGATATCGTCGCTGGCGACGTGCTGCTGGTGCAGGGGCCGATGGAAGCGTTGAGCGCCTTCGCCAGTCACTTCAACTGCCTGCCGCTCAAGCAGCGCGATATTCGTGTGCCGAAACGCGGTCAGGCGCTGACCGCTTCGATCTTGATGGGCCTAGCGATTGCCATGACGGCGTTCGGCTTGCTGCCAGCCGCGGTCGCATTCTCTGCCGGTGCATTGGCCTTCGTCGCGATCGGTTTGGTGCCGATGCGCTTGATCTATACCAAGGTAGACTGGCCGGTCATTGTGCTGCTAGCAGCAATGCTGCCGGTTGCCGACGCGATGGCCACCACTGGCGCTGCCGATCTACTCGCCCAAGGTCTGCTCGGCACCCTAGCCCAGGGCAACGCCATCGTAGCCCTGGTGCTAATGCTGGTAGTCACGATGTTCCTGTCAGACGTGATGAACAATGCGGCCACAGCGGCGGTGATGTGTCCGATCGGCATCAGTACCGCAGCCGCGCTCGGGGTGAATCCAGATGCATTCTTGATGGCAATCGCGGTGGGCGCTTCGTGCGCCTTCCTCACGCCCATCGGCCATCAGAACAACACCCTAATCTTAGGACCCGGTGGGTTCCATTTTGGTGACTATTGGCGCTTAGGCATCGTGCTGGAAGTGATCGTCGTGGCGGTCACCGTGCCGATGATTTTGTGGGTTTGGCCGCTCTAAGAGCGAGTGCCAGGGGCCAGTTCCAGTTGCCAGAAAAGCAACAGCCGCGAGTCATCGCTGAGTAATCTCATCAGCGCCGACCTAGCGGAGTGGCGCTAATGAATTGGCCAAACGACTCACACCAAACGATCGCCGCGCGGTAATCGGCCAGATCCGTATTGGCCGGCAGCCGCAGGATGAAGCCATCGAAGCCGCGAACGTCCCCAACCAAGGTCATCTGCGGTTTGTGGCGCAAAAAGTCCTCAGCGCCTGGCCCCTGGAACTGCTCTTAAAGAGTCACTCAAAACGCTCGATCATGTTTCGTACCGGGGTTTGGTCGTCGGCAATTGAGACCCGATTGCGGCCGCTGTTCTTGGCGCAGTACAGCGCCCCGTCGGCGCGCTGCAGCAGCTCGGAAGCGTCAGCCACATCGGACATCCATTCGGCCACACCGATGCTCACGGTAATCGGCCCGGGATCGATACCGCGATCCTCCACAGCAGCGCGCAACCGTTCGGCCCATTGCGCAGCCTCGGCAACGGCCACGCCGGGCAAAAATGTGGCGAATTCCTCACCACCCAAGCGCCCGAGCTCGCCATGATCAGCCACCTGTTCGCGCAGCACCTTGCTCACCGTCGCCAGCACCTGATCGCCGGCCAAATGGCCGTGCTGATCATTGATCTGCTTAAAGTGGTCCAAATCCAACATCAGAACTGACATCGATGTGCCAGTGCGGCACTGCTCGAAGGCTTCCTGCAGCAAGATGCGGAACTGGCGGCGATTGAGAAATCCGGTTAGCGAATCGTACATCGCTAGATCAATCAGTTCTTGGTGATAGCGCGCTTCGGCGCTGACGCCCTCGAAGAACTTAAGATCATCCTGGCCAACCGTGATCTGATCACCGTCGCGTAGGGAAATTCGCTCCACCGGTCGACCGTTGACGCGCGTGCGGTTGGTCGATCCCAGGTCCTGCAGGAGCACCTGATCACCCTCTAGGTGAATGCGGCAGTGATTACGCGACACGCTGGGATGAGCCAGGGTCAAGGTACAGCCCGATGCGCGCCCGATCAGCACCGGGAGCTCTTCAATTTCCAGCTGAGTACCCAGCAACGCACCGCTAACCACGATGAGCCGTGGCCCACCAACGCGACTTTGGTCCTCTGGCCCATCGATCACGGTGGCGCGATCAGTGTGGGAGTCCGGATCGGGTAGCACCTATGCGCGCACTCTAAACGGCCGTGGTCGGCGATCACCTAGTATAATTGAAGTATGCCGGCAACGGGCAATCGCTTGCCGTACCGCAGACTAGTCTGCAGACCACAGCGGCTGAAGCAAGGCTGTGGCGCACCTTGCCGCCGTGCTTCAATACACCGATGAACTTCGAACTTGAATTTGCTACGCCGCAGGCGTGGACCGACGCGGTGATCGCCGACTTTGACCAGTTCTTGGTCGATCACGCGGCGGCCGAGAAAAAGGCTTCAAGCATGGCCATGACCATGGTCGCGCACTACCCCGATCGGCCCGAGTTAGTGAGCGCGATGATCGACCTAGCGCTTGAGGAGCTCACTCACTTTCGGGCAGTGGCGAGACTGTTGGCTCAGCGCGGGCTGATCTTGGGCGGCGATCAGAAGGACCCTTACGTTAATCAGATTCGCAAACACATGCGCACTGGCCGCGATGGGTTCCTGATCGATCAGCTGCTGGTCGGTGGGATCATTGAGGCGCGCGGAGCGGAACGATTCGGACTGGTTGCCGATGCACTGGAGAGCGGCGACCTCAAACGCTTCTACCGCTCAATTACCCGATCGGAGAAGAATCACAAATTCCTTTTTGTTGAACTAGCATACCGCTACGCAGATGCCGCCTTAGTGGACAGGCGTCTGCGCGAACTAGTGATCGCCGAAGCGGACATCGTGCGCGACCTGCCGATCCGCGCGGCGCTGCACTAGCCGCGCCTTCCTCAGACTCAGAGCGCATGTCCAAATATCTAGATCGCTATGCCGAGGTTGAAACCGGTTACCTCAGTTCGTGGTCAGGTCCGACCTACGATCGCGTGCTGGTCGTGCCTGCATACCGCGAGAGTCCCGATTTTTTGCAGCGCATACCGCACGCAGAGGGCAAGTTGCTGGTCATTGTGGTCATCAATGCGCCGCCTGTTGCGATAGAGGACGGATCGAATGAGACGCTGTTGGAAGAGATTTCGTCGGTCGGGCAGCCGCTCTGGTCGAACCAAAATCTGGCGCTGTTTGCCGGCGCACAAGCGCACTACGACGTACTTCGAGTCGATCGCCATTCCAGCGGGCTGAGAACGGACGGTGGCGTCGGCGTTGCGCGCAAGACTGGTGGCGATCTCGCCTGCAGACTGATCGAAGGCGGGCGGGTTCGATCGCCCTGGATCCACAACACCGACGGTGACACGCAACTGCCGCCCGACTATTTCGACGCTAGCGGCTGCGCAATCAACGGGGCGTCCGCGCTGCTGTTTCCGTACACACATGATTGCGACTTAAACGAGCCCATCGGTTGGGCCACAAGGCTGTACGAGCTCGGCTTAAATCACTACGTCGCCGGTCTGAAGCTGGCTGGTTCACCGTACGCGTTTCAAACCGTGGGCAGCAGTTTCGCCGTGCATGCGCTGGCCTACGCGCAGGTTCGCGGCTTCCCCAAGCGTGAAGCCGGAGAAGATTTCTACATGCTCAACAAGCTGGCCAAAGTCGGCGCAGTGGTAGAGGCGTCGACCGCACCGATCAGTATCCAGGCTAGAACGTCCGATCGCGTGCCCTTCGGTACCGGTGCGGGTGTGGCGAAGATCCTCGCCCTGACCGATCCAATCACTGAGTACCGTTTCTATCACCCCGCCGTGTTCACCGAGATTGGAGAATTCCTCGGCCAGTTCGACTCACTCTGTTCCAAGGACTCACCGTCAACGTCGATGGTCGCGTTGCAGCAACACCTGAGCTTCGACAAAGGCCTGAACCACGCCCGCTGCCAGTCGCGCAGCCGGGAGGGATTCATCAGACACCTGAACGACTGGTTCGACGGATTCAGAACGCTTAAAGCAGTCCACTGGCTGCGCGATCAACAGTGGCCGTCATTGACTCTAGCGGAGCTATGCCAGCATGCGGATTACCCGGCAATGGTCGAATTCGATACGCAGATGGAGGAACAAGCTGGCTTGCTGTTGCGTAAACGGTCGGCCAGCCAGTGACTCCCGATAGTGCCATAGGTCGTATCAGCGCATGCCATAAACCGCATGGGGTGAGCCTTGCCGCGCCGCGCCAACTTGCAGCAAGCGTGGCAGCATAGGCTGGACCGCGCCGAGGAACCCAATCCGTGTTTGATCGTATTGCTCAAGACTTGCGTTACAGCGCGCGCCGGCTTTTGGCCAGGCCCGCCTTCGCTGCGGTGGTTGTGCTCAGTCTGGCCCTGGGCATAGGCGCGAACAGCGCAGTCTTTAGCGCGATGTACGGATTAATGCTCAAGCCGCTGCCCTATCCGCACAGCGAGCAGCTGGTACAGATCTACAACAGCTACCCGAACATAGGCGTTGCCGATTCCAAAAACCAGGTGGCCGACTATCTGGACCGGCGCGGCCAGGCCGATGCCCTCGCCGACATCGCGCTGTATTACGACTACAGCTACGACCTCGCCGATCCGGACGGGCCGCAGCGACTGCATGGCGTGGCTGCAACGCCATCGTTGTTTAGCAC
>QIMA01000461.1 GCA_003233535.1 Rhodanobacteraceae bacterium | reverse complement strand
GCACCGATGGTGATGGCGGCCCTAGGCAAGGCAACGCAAAGCAAGCAGCTCGATTCGGGTGGGCTGGCCAGCATGCTGGGCCAGGAATCCGAGCGTGTCGGTGGCGCGCCGAAGAAACAGGGCGGCATCCTCGACAGCCTGCTCGATGCGGACGGCGACGGTGACGTCGACGCCAGCGATTTGCTCAGCCGCGGCGCGAGCATTTTCGGCGCGTTTATGAAATAGGGCGGTAACGGCAAAGAAAGGGCGTTTTAGTAGCTGGAGCTAGGTGCGTTTTAGGGGCAAAGGATTAGTGCGTTTTAGGAGAAAGAGATAGGTGCGTTTTAGGGACCGCGTTGCGGTCGTGGCTCTTAAACCTAAAACGCTCTTAGCTTCATCTCCTAAAACGCACTAGCTGTTGCCACTAAAACGCACTTAGCTCCTTCTCCTAACACGCTCTTTCTGTCCTTCTGTGCCCTCATCCAAGTACAACTTCAAACCGGGCACCACCCAGTTCCTTTGAACGCCCGACCTTGAGTTCGCCCTGATAGCTGGCGACGATATCCTGGACGATCGACAGGCCTATACCGTGGCCCTGCACCCGCTCGTCACCGCGCACGCCGCGCTGGAGCATCTTTTGGATGCGATCTTCGGCGATTCCTGGGCCGTCATCTTCAACCACCAGACGCAATCGACCGCCGCGCGAGTTGCCGTCGGCGCGGGGCAGTAGCTCTACTCGCAATAGAACCCGCTTGGTGCACCACTTGAACGCGTTATCGAGCAGATTGCCGAGCAGTTCCATCAGATCGCCGCGCTCGCCGCGGAAGCAGGCGCCGTCGGCGATTTCGAACTCGCACAGCGCGCCCTTAGCTACGTAGACCTTCTCCAGGGTGCTGGCCACGTCTTCGGCAAAGCGCGCAACCGGGATCGGCGCAACAAAGGTGTGATGGCCGCTCTTGGCGGCACGGGCCAGCTGGTAGGCGACCAAGTCGTCCATCCGTTCCAGCTGTTCGGCGGTTCCGGCACGTAGAGGCTCGGTCTCCTTTTCGTTTTCGATCAGGCCGCGCAATACCGCCAGCGGCGTCTTCAACGAATGGGCCAAATCGCCGAGCGTATTTCGATAGCGCTGAAGGTTCTTGCGCTCGCTTTGGATAAACTGGTTGAGACTCTCGGTTAGCCCGAGCAACTCGCGCGGGTAGCTTCCTGCCAGCTCTGGCGCCGCGCCTGCGTGGACTTGCTCCAAGTCTTTGGCCACCCCGCGCAATGGTTTCAAGCTCCAGCGCAGGCTCAGGCCTAACACCGCAAGCAGCAAGATTCCCAAGCTACCCAGGAGCAGCAGAACGGTTTCGCGGAATGCACCCTTTTGCGCCTCGGTAGCGCCCTCATGTTCGGCAAAATGCACGGTGAAGCGGGCTTCTTTGTCGGCGGGCAAGTCGAAAGCGATGCCCATGCTGAGGACGTACAAATCTCCATCACTGCTTTCCAGCGGTCCGCGGAAGCTCAGTTCGCCAGGGGCGAGCACCTCCTCGAAAGGCAACTGGCGATCCAGTCCGGAGGGTGAGTTCCAGTTGAACTCACCGCCGGCCATCCGTGCATATAGTCCGGAACCGGGCCGCTCTAGGCGCGGTTCGGGCATCACTTCGGGAAGAATGACGCGGCCGGTTACGCCGATATCGGTGCCGGCCAAGAATGTGTAGGCGTAGCCCTGCAGGCGTTCGCGCAGCGCCGCTAGGGCGCTACGCTCGAACGCCTGGTCGAGGGCGAATCCAGTCAGGCCTAAGAACCCGGCCAGCACCACGCTGGCCGCGGCAATGGTGCGCGCCGCTAAAGAAAGCGGTCGCATCGGCGCCGGTCAGGTAGTGCGTGCCAGGGCGAAGCGGTAGCCGCGACCGCGCACCGTCTCAATAGGCCTGAGCTCACCAGCCGGATCGAGCTTCTTGCGCAAACGGCCAACGAACACCTCGATGACGTTGGAATCGCGATCGAAGTCTTGCTCGTATATGTGCTCGGTCAGGTCTGTCTTGGAAACTAGCTCACCGGCATGCAGGACCAAATACTCCAGCACTTTGTACTCATACGAAGTGAGGTCGACAACTTCGTCATTCACCGACACCTGCTGCGCGGTGGTGTCCAACTTCAGCGGGCCACACTCCAGGACGGGCTTGCTCCAGCCGGCGCTGCGTCGCACTAGCGCATTCATCCGCGCCAGCAGTTCTTCGATGTGGAAAGGCTTGACCAGATAGTCGTCGGCGCCGCACTTGAGGCCCTCGACCTTATCCTGCCAACTGCCGCGAGCGGTCAGAATCAAGATTGGATAGCGACGACCGGATTCGCGCAGGCCGCGAACCAAATCAATCCCGCTCAGTTTGGGCAGACCTAGATCGATAATCGCCACGTCGAACGGCACTTCTTTGGCCAAGTACAGGCCTTCGAGACCGTCGGACGCGGTGTCGACCGCAAAACCTTCACGCTGTAAGCGCGCCGCCAGTGTTGCCCGCAGTGGGGCTTCGTCCTCAACCAGCAAAACTCGCATCGTGCACTCCTTGGCGTCTTAAGCGGGGATTTGAAAAATTTGAATTCGGCCTTCCGGGGTGAGTACCTTGATTCGGTAGATCACCTGGCGGCCCACTCGAATGGTCTCGGCAGAAAGGATCTTGCCGCCCGTTTGGGCCTCAACCTCGGCGACAGCTTGCTGCAGCGTGCGCGCCTCAGCGTCCGTACTCACGGCAGCGAAGGAGCAGCCCAGAAATAGGGCCAACAGCCAAGCTCGGCTGGACTTGCGCTTGTGCGTTGAGGTCGTTTTCACCGGGTTCCTTGTTGCGCTTGTGCGCAATGTAGACGGAAGGCGAGCAAGTTCCAAGGGAACACGCAAGAGCAGCGACGTGTACGGATCATCCGAGCAGCGACCGCAGTGTGAGTGACGAGTATCGAAAAACTCCGACTCGGTCCTCAACTGCCCCTTATGGATGGCTACTTTCGCGCTTGGCCATTGAAGCCAGCCTGAACGGGGTTCGATAAAACTAGATTGGATACACTTGTTCAGGTTCAGCCCAAAGCCACCAGTTCAGCTCGCAAGGCGTCGTAAGCGGCCGGCAGCGCTGTCGATCGGCTCGGCTTGGTCAACAGCGCCGCTAGCGCCGGTGGCGGCGCTACGGCGCGCCCGAGCAGCGGCTCAACCACGGTTTCAAACTTCGCCGGATGCGCGGTAGCCGCGATCAGCCAGCTATTGTCATCGCCCTGCTCACGCTTGCGCGCTAGCACTTCCAGTGCGCAAGCGGTGTGCGGGCAGGCCTCGTAGCCGAATTCCAAATAACTTAGCTGGATGCGTTTGCGGATCTGCTCGTCGCTAACGCTCTCGGCCTCTATGCCGGCGCGAAACACCGATTCGCCCGGGTATAGCCATGCCAGTCGCTCGTAGTTGCTCGGATCGCCGACGTCCATGGCGTTGGCCAGCGTCGCCACGCTTTCGCGGCCTCGGTAATGGCGTTGCGCAAACAAATCGGGCAGTACGCGATTGGCGTTGCTGGCCAACGCGATCCGGTCGATTGGCCCGCCACAGGCGCGCACTAGCATGGCTGCCAGTGCGTTACCCAAGTTGCCGGTGGGAATGATCAGATTGCTGGCCTTGCCGGATTCAGCGTAGCGTGCGGCGCAGGCGTGCGCGTAGTAGGTCGCTTGCGGCAATAAGCGGCCCAAACTGATGCTGTTAGCCGAAGTAATCGAACACTGCTGGCGCAGCGGTTGGTCGTTAAAGGCTTGCTTGACCATGCGCTGGCAGTCGTCAAAGCTGCCGGCGACGCGAAAACAATGAATGTTGTCGCCGTAGGTGCCGAGCTGATGCGCCTGACGCGCACTCACGCGCCCGTCCGGATAAAGAATCAATACGCGAAAGCCGCTGCGCCGATGGAAGGCGCCCGCGACTGCCGCCCCGGTGTCGCCGGAGGTTGCCACCAGAATGGTTCGGATCGGCTCCTGTGGCTGACGCAGCGCAGACAGGCAGGCGGCTAGAAAGCGCGCCCCGAAGTCTTTGAACGCGGCAGTCGGGCCGTGAAACAGCTCCAACACCTGATCGCCATGATCGCCAATCGCCACCCGTGGCAGCGGCAGCTCCAGCGCCTCGGTACACAGCGCTGGCAGTGCGTCGGCCAGGCTGGAATCAGCAAAGAACGGTGTTAACCAACGTCGCGCAGTATCGCTAAGCACCGTTGGCGCCGATAGCTCGATAGTGGGCAACTCGGTCGGCACATAAAGACCGCCATCGGCGGCTAGGCCGGCGGTGAGTGCCGCGCCTAGTTCTACGCCGGGAGTGTCAGCCGACGCGCGGGTGGAGCGGTAACGCATGCTCATAGCACTCGGGCTCCGGCTGCGGCGACCGGACTGACCAACAGGTCGGCTTTCAGACCGGCCGCTTCGAAGGCCTGACGCATCGCTACGCCGGCCGACTGCGCGTGCAGCCGATTGCTAAACCAAGCGAATACGCTGGGGCCGCCACCGCTGATACTGGCGCCCAATGCACCGCGTTCCATGGCCGCGTTCTGCACCTCCAAAAAACCAGGAATCATTGCCGCACGGCGCGGTTCAACCAACACGTCACGTAGGTTCTGGCCGACCAATTCTAAGTCGCCGCTGTAGAGTCCGGCGAGCACGCCGGCCAAGTTCGCACTTTGTGCAACGATCTTGCTTAAGCCATAGGGGGCGCGCAAGCGTTTGCGTGATTGGCGGGTCTCCACCACCAAATGCGGATGGACCACGGCGCAGTACAGCTGTTCGGGTACCGGCACCCGAATCAATCGGTCGCCGCAGATCAGGACCAGTCCGCCCAGTAACTGCGGAGCGATGTTGTCACCGTGGGCGCTGCCGCTGGCGGCGACTTCGCCGGCCAGGGCGAAAGGGTAAAGCTCTGCTAACGGCAGAGGCTCGTCTAGCAGCGCATTGGCTGCCACGACCGCGGCAACCGCTGATGCGGCGGAACCGCCTAGGCCGGAGCCTAGCGGGATGCCTTTTTCTAAGCCGATCTCGAATCCGTTGGTCAGACCCAAGGCGTCGCGCATGGCGGCGACCGCGCGGCCGGCCGTGTTGTTCTGAACGTCGTGCGGCAGTTTCGTGACCAGACCGCTGATTGCGCAGATGCGGACGATCGGTTCCTCGATCGCTTCGACCATGACCTTGTCGCCGATCCCATCCACCGCGTGACCGAGGATGTCGAAGCCGACGCCGACATTGCCGACCGAACCGGGTGCATAGGCTTGAGCAAAGCCGCCAAGCTTGACTCGATATTCCCGTCGACCCGTGCGTTGCACAGACGCACTCACACCTGTGCTCCTACTGCACCTGCCACCCGCAGCAGATCGGCGAGCACGCCGGCTGCGGTTACCTCGGGTCCGGCGCCAGGGCCCTGGACCACCAGCGGATTATCACGATAGCGTTCGGTGGTGTATTGCACGATGTTGTCCGTCAGGCGGATGTGGGCAAAGGCATGATCGTCGCCGACGCTGGCTAGGCCGACTGCGGCGGTCCCGGCTTGCAGGTCTAGGCGCGCCACGTAGCGCAGAACCTTGCCCGCAGCGCGCGCGCGTTGCAAGCGCTGGTCCATCGCCGAGTCAAAGGCCACCAGTCCGTCCACAAAGCCTTGCGGGTCAGTTTGCTGCAGGCTGTCTGGGACCAGGCTTTCGACCTCGACCTGATCGAGATCCAGGTCCATTTGCAGCTCGCGCGCTAGAATCACCAGCTTGCGGGCGACGTCCAGCCCGGATAGATCGTCGCGCGGATCCGGTTCGGTGTAGCCCGCCGCGCGGGCCTCGGCGACCAACTGGGAAAATGGCGTGCTGCCGTCGAAACGGTTAAACAGCCAGGCCAAGGTACCTGAGAAAATCCCTTCGATAGCCAATACCTGATCACCGGTATCGATCAAATCGCGCAGGGTTTGGATGACCGGCAGACCGGCTCCCACCGTGGCCTCGTAGCGCCAGCGCACGGAACCCTCGCGGGCCGCCTGCTGGATCTGCTGGAAACGCTGCAGCGGACCGCCGCCGGCCTGTTTGTTCGGGGTGACCACGTGAATGCCGCGGGCCATCCAGTTGGCATAGTGATCGGCGACTGTGGACGCGGCGCTGCAGTCCAAAATGACCGCGTGCGGCAAATGTTGAACCTGCACCCAGTCAGTGAACTGCTGCATGTCCAGGGTATCGGACTCGGTCTGAAACTGTTCGATAGTCTGGCTGATGTCGCCCTTGCCATCGCCGAGCAGCATCTTGCGTGAGCTGGCCACTGCGCGCAGGCGCAAATCCAGATTGTTCTGGGCCAGCAAGCGCGGTCGCACTGCAGCGATTTGCTGCAGCAGCGCACGGCCGACGTTGCCGGGCCCAATCAGCCCGATGGACAGCGTGTGTGGCGATAGATAGAAGCCAGCATGTACTGCGCGCAGCGCACGAACCGCGTCATCGGCGGCAATGGCGACGGAGATATTGCGTTCGGAGGCGCCTTGCGCGATAGCGCGAATGTTGACCTTGGCTCGGCCCAGCGAATCGAACAGTTGGGCAGCAATACCCGGACGACCGGCCATGCCGTCACCGACCACGGCGAGCACCGTGGTGTCGTCCTTACGGTGAATGCGCTGGATACGCTGATCGGCCAGTTCGCGTTCAAAAGCCTGCTCGAGCACTTTCTGCGCGCGCGCAGCCTCCGCTAAGCGGACCACGAAACAGATGGAGTGTTCGGACGAGCCTTGCGAGATCATGACAACAGAAACGGTCGCCGCACGCAGCGCGCCGAATACCCGTTCAGCCGTACCCGGTACACCGATCATGCCCGCGCCTTCGATGGTCACCAGCGACAGCTGATCGATCGTGGACAGGCCCTTGACCGGCGGTTCGGCACCGCTACGCGCCACGATGCGCGTGCCTGGATGAGCGCTGTTGAAGGTGTTGCGGATGATCAGCGGAATGCCGCGTTCGGTAGCCGGCGCCATCGTTTGCGGATGAATCACCTTGGCGCCGAAGTAGGCCAGCTCGAAAGCCTCTTCGTAGGACAATTCAGCCAGCGCGAACGCGTCCGGTACCAGCCGCGGATCGGCACTCAGTACGCCATCGACGTCGGTCCAGATATGGATCTCAGCTGCGTCGAACAGCGCACCCATGATCGAGGCGGAATAGTCGCTGCCGTTGCGGCCCAGCGTGGTCGGGTGACCGTCTGCGTCGCGAGCTATGAATCCGGTCACCACGACCGGAAACCCTGGGTTGCGTTCGCGCCACTGACTCAAGCGCTGCTCGGTCGCTGACCAATTCACCGCAACGTAGGTTTCGGCCTGTTCAACCACGAGCACCTCGCGCGCGTCGAGCATAACTGCGTCACGGTTGGCACTGCGCAGGACGCGAGTAAGTAGCGTGGCGCTGAGCACTTCACCGAGCCCAGAGAGCAGGGCCATGACCGGTTCTGGCGTCAGGCCCAACAGCTCAATGCCGCGCAGCAGATTGGCGGCCACTTCGAAGATGGGCTCCAACTCGATCTGCGCAGTGTCGTTACCAAGCAACTCGCCTGCAGTTTGCCAGTGCCGTTGGCGTAGCTGTGCGAGACGCTCGGGCCAGTCGCTTTGCCGCGCCGCTGCCGCCGTGCCAAGCGCCAGCAACTCGTCGGTAACGCGCTGCAGAGCCGAAACGATAATCACCTGATGTTCGTCTTCACGCTCAGCAAGGAGCGCGGCCACGTGCGCGATGCGCTGCGCGTCAGCCAACGAGGAACCACCAAATTTGTGCGCGATTAACTTCACCAACGATCTCCGACTTGCTTAATCTAACGGGCCGCTAGCCTTTGCTGACGCTGCACTGCAGCAATGCCCAAGCGTGAAGATGACTACAAGATGCAGATAAACGCAACGGTTGATCGAGTTGTCATGCTGCGCTGCAGCTTGCACTCGTTCAGCAATCGTTTACTTTTTGCAACGAGTACAGATGTAGGCCGGCCTCCGGTTATCCGGATGGAAGGGGAGGGGCAGCTCGCCGCGATCAGATGGATCGCGGCGGGTTTGTTTTTTTTTTGGGCAGGGCTGAGAGACGAGGGCTGAGGAAACAGGCGCCCCGCAAGTTGGCGGTCGAGAAACCTCGGAACGTCTTCGGCGTTCTGTTCTGCCAGGGCCTGCTCGATTGCATAATTAGATGATGCTGCTCAGCCCTCGGCTACTTCTATTCGATTCCTACCCCCGCGCTTAGCCACATAGAGCGCCTCATCGGCTTTGGCGATCAGGAGTTTGGGGGCGCCCACCTGTCCGGGCTGCGCGTAGGCCGCGCAGATGCAGATCAGTGCCAGCACCATCAGCCAGCTGATGGCATCTGGCCGAGCTTTATTCAACATCTATGCGCACCCCTGCACCTTGAGCATAGCTTGCTTGTGCGGGCTCTAACTGAGGTCTTTGTCATTCGTTACCAAGCATGCTTTCGGAGCAGTATCGCGCGACCCCTGCCATCAGTCCTCCTGCGGAAAGCGCAGATCGGCCATACTCTTGACTGAGAAACAGCTGCGGAGAACTCAGTGGCAGAAACGTATTTTGTGGCCCGTGACGAGAAGCAAATCGGTCCGTTCACCGACGATGAACTGCTGCGAGCAATTCGCGAGGGGCGCTACGAAGCGGATGATTTACTGTGGCAGGACAGCGTCGGCGACTGGCGCCCATTGGGCGAAGTAGGTCCGTTCAAACATCAGTTTGGAAGCGCCGAAGCGGTCGATGCCAAGCAGTGGGCAGAACCGCCATCGCCGCCCCCGATTACGGAGATTCCGCCGGTCGCACCACCGCCCGCACACGGCGGAGAGCTGATCCGACCGGGCGACAGCGACAGCGTGATCGCGCAACGACGCCCGATTGTTCGCTACGCAGCGCGCTTGATAGACATGGGCATATTCATTTTTATTGCCATACCGATCGGGAGTGCTCTCGGCCTGGGCTTTACCAGCGATAGCTTCCTTCTAGTCGACATGCTGATGTTGGCACTGTTAGTGCCGGTGGAGGCCCTGGTGCTGGCCCAATTTGGGACCACGCCGGGCAAGGCCTTCATGCGTATGCGGGTGATCCGAGACGATGGTCAGCGCCTGGATATCGGCACGGCTATGAGCCGATCAGCGAAAGTTTGGCTGCTCGGCTGGGGCTTGGGCATTCCCATCGTTTCGGTGGTGACGCGAATTTTGGCCTTCGCGCGCCTGATGAGTGAGGGCAGAACCGCTTGGGACACGCAGTGCGGAACGCGCGTATTGCATCAGCCGGTGGGCTTCGTGCGCGGCGTATTGGCCGTCATCCTGATCTTTTTCCTGATCGGCAGCTCGTTGGGTGGCATGGTTGAGCAGGCTACCCGCTTCGGCAGCTGAGCCCATGCCTACGCCGGTGCTGCTACACGGACTGTGGATGGGCCGACCGGCCACGCCGTATCTGGACAAGCGGCTGCGTGCTGCCGGCTACAGGCAGGTTCACTCCTCGCATACGGGCCTGGTCTTCTCCTCCGAAGTGGCCGATTTAGCCCACACATTCCTGGCCCAGGGCCACTTTTAGGCGCCGCCATACTGGCTCCAACCGCGCGCACGGGTTAGGCTTTGCGCCCTCATTCAATAGCAATTGCGAACGCAGCCTACGGTGGCTGTTCGCTAGGCAAGCAACAGGACATAGCGATGGCAGGACACAGTAAATGGGCCAATATTCAGCACCGCAAAGGTAAGCAAGATGCGGCGCGCGGCAAGGTATTCACCAAACTGGTGCGCGAGCTGAACGTCGCTACCCGCGTCGGTGGTGCGGATCCCGATGGCAACCCACGGCTGCGTCTGGCCATCGACAAAGCGGTCGCGGCGTCGATGCCCAAGGACAACATCGAGCGCGCCATCAAGAAGGCCTCGGGTGATCTGGACGGGTTCAGCTATGAAGAGCTGCGCTACGAAGGCTATGCCCCGGGCGGAGTGGCGGTCATCGTCGACTGCATGACCGACAACAAAAACCGCACGGTCGCCGATGTGCGCCACGCGTTCAGCAAGTTTGGCGGCAATCTGGGCACCGATGGCTCGGTCGCCTATCAGTTTCAGAAGATCGGCGTGCTCTGTTTCGCTCCCGGCGTGGACGAAGAAAAAGTGATGGATGTGGCTCTGGAAGCCGGCGCCGACGACATCCGCAGTTTCGACGAAGACAACTCGGTTGAAGTTATCACCACGCCCGAGGAATTCGATGCCGTATGCGCGGCGATGGTAGCCGCCGGCGTGAAACCTGATGAGGCCGAAGTGACCATGCGCGCCGAGAACGACATCGCTTTGGAAGGTGAGCAGGCGCAGAGCGTGGCTAAGTTCCTTGATTGGCTAGAAGAGATGGACGACGTGCAGAACGTCTATTCGAATGCGGACCTGGGCGCGGATGCTTACGTATAAGCGAGTTCCAGTAGCCAGTGCCAGTGGCCAGAAGAGCATAGAGCGGCTAGCACATTGGCAGCTCAATCTGGCGCGCGCTGGCGCGCTCGGCTGATGCGCATCTTGGGCATTGATCCGGGTTCGCGGCGAACTGGCATTGGAGTGGTGGATTCGATCGATCACAAAGTGATCTACGTGCATCACCAAGTGGTCGCCACCAAGGATCAAGATTTTCCCACGCGGCTCAAAGACATCTTTGAAGGAGTTGCCGCGGTGATTGCCGAGTTTGGGCCTACAGAAGCGGCGGTGGAATCAGTGTTCCTATCGCATAACCCGTCCTCGGCGTTGAAGCTGGGGCAGGCCCGTGGCGCGGCTATTTGCGCCGCAGTTTCCGTCGGCATGGCGGTGCACGAATACGCGCCGACCGCGATCAAGAAGGCCGTGGTCGGCACTGGGCACGCCGACAAGGCGCAAGTCCAGCACATGGTTTCGCTACTGTTGGGTTTGAAGCAGTTGCCCGATAGCGATCCAGCCGATGCGTTGGCTGCAGCGATTGCGCATGCGCATCACCGCCAAACCAGCGATCGGATTGGCGCGCCTATGCGCTGGCGCCGTCGGCGCTAGCGTAGACCTTCGGGCGCGCCTACCAGCGCCAAAAGTCATTACCGCACGAACGCGCTTCAGCGTCGGTGTAGGGTGCACCGGTTACAACGTGCGCTATCAACCAATCGCGTCCTCCTATGTCCGCTCGCGCCATCGAAATCGACGAAGGTCTGCGTCGAGTCGCTCGCGCGCATCGCCGCTCGCGATCGCTGGAAGAGGCGCATGGCTGGCGGATGCTGATTGGCAATCGCTGGGGACCGGGCCGGGTTGTGCTTGCGGCGCTGCTGCTGGCCGTGTTCACGCACGCGGGCGTAGTCGCCTTGTGGCTGCAGGAAACGCCGACGCTGCCACCGCCGTTCGTGGAAAGCCAGCGACTCACCGTGCGGCTGCTCGATACGATTCCTGAGATGGCCCCGGATATCGTGTTGCAGCCTGAAACCGTGACTCCAGAACTGGCGGTTGCACCAGAACCGACTCAAACGCCAGCGAGCAAGCCTTCCGCGCCAGTTGAACCCGAAGTCACCGCACCCGCGG
>QIMA01000406.1 GCA_003233535.1 Rhodanobacteraceae bacterium | reverse complement strand
CCGCGATTCTCGCCGAGACTCTGGAAACGCACGGACCGCAGTTACGCGGCATATTCCATCTCGCCGGCAGCGTCGCAGATGGCGCCATTGCGGGCCAGGATTGGCCACGATTTTCCTCAATCTTTGCGGCCAAGGCCGACGCTGCCGTTCAGCTCGATGCACTAACTCGTGAGCTGCCTCTGGACCATTTCGTACTGTTCTCCACTTCTGCAGCATTGATCGGCAACCCAGGCCAAGCCAACCATGCTGCCGCCAATGCCGTGCTCGACGCGATCGCCCGCAAACGTCACGGCGCCGGGCTCCCGGGCCTGTCGATTAACTGGGGGGCATTCGCGCAAGCCGGTGCGGTGGTCGAACGCGAGCAGATCGAATCTATGCAGCGGCGCGGCGTGCGGCCTTTCTCGTTGCAACAGGGCTTTCAAGCTCTACAGCGAGCAATGTTTGCAGGAGTCGCCCAGGTCGGCGTAATCCAACTTGATTGGACGAACTTCCTTGCAGGAACCGAGAAGGCATTTCCGCCGTTTCTGGATGCTTTCCGTCATCACCTGCCCAGAACAGCAGCAAACGAATCCATCAGCAAGGCTGCGCCTGGCGTGAGCTTCACGCACGAGCTCCAGAACCTCTCAGGCGGAGAGCGCAGCGAGCGGCTGATTGGCCTGATCCGAGCCGAAGCGGCCGCGGTGTTGGCCTCGCGAGATGCCAGTGGCATAGATCCTGATCAGGCCCTGAGCGAACTCGGGCTGGACTCACTGCTCGCACTGGAATTGCGTAAACGACTGGGCGTGGCCGTGGGCAAGAAACAATCCGCCACATTGCTGTTTGATCACCCGTCAATACTCGCGCTGGCCAGCCACTTTGAGCAACAGATGTTCGGCATCGACACCGTGCAAGAGCAAGCCGCGCACTCTACCGCAGCTGCAAGAGCCGATGTTGAGCGGCGAATTACCGATGAAGTAGTAGCGATGTCAGAGGCTGAGATTGAGGCCATGTTAGAGGCCGAGTACCAGGAAAGCAGCGGGGCCTAAGTTCGGTTCCTTCATATCATGGATCAACGGAGAGTCTTCATGCCGCAAGCAATGCAACGACCTAGCCGATGGAAGGAGAATCTGGCCTACCTCAAGTGGTTCTATTGGCCGGGTACTCGGATGAGCGCGCGCGACGTCTACGAGCTAGTCGACACGCACGCGTTCAGCGCCGATGGTTTGTATATGAATCTGGGCTACTGGAAGACAGCACCAGACATCGACACCGCCTGCCGCGACATGGCGCGTTTGCTCGCCGACGCGGTCAAACTGGGGCCCGACGATTCGCTGCTCGATGCTGGCTGCGGCTTCGGCGATCAGGACATGCTGTTTTGTGACGAGTACAACGTTGGCAACGTGGTCGGCATCAACATTACACCTTCGCAAGTCAACCTTGGCAATGAACGAATCAGGGAGGCCGGTCTAGATCAACGAATCACGTTGATTGAGGGCTCGGCAACCGAACTCCCTTTCGATGGACCGCAATTCGACGCCGTTGTGGCGCTTGAGAGTGCATTCCATTTTTGCAGCCGAGAGGACTTCTTCGTCGATGCTTTCCGGGTAATGAATCCGGGCGCTCGCATCGCCCTAGCCGACATGATACCTGCCGTGCCCGAGGGCAGTTGGTTCAGCCGTTACATGAAGCGATCCGGCTGGAAGTTCTTTTCCCAAAAATATGGCATCCCGGAAGCCAATGCCGACACCTTCGACAGCTACCGAGAAAAGCTAGTAAAGGCCGGCTACATTGACATCGAACTCGTGTCGATCCGTGCACAAGTTTTCCGCGGCTTGCATAGCTACATGAAGGCCCAACCTGAGATGCTCGCGCGCTTTCATCCGCTGGCACGTTTCCCCTACAAAATGACCCTGTTCTTCGACGCAGATAAGGTCTACCAAGCATACGACTACATCCTCGCTACGGCGCGGAAGCCGGGCTAAGGCGGGCCTATGTCTGAGCCACGCCAACCGTTCACATTAATGGATCCGGCAATTCACGCTGATCCCTATCCGGCCTACGCTTGGCTGCGGGAGAAGGCGCCGCTATACCGGATTGACGGTACGCCACCGGTGTACGCGATCTCCCGGCAAGCCGACGTCGACCGGGTGATGCGCGACCATCAAACGTTCGCCTCCGATTTGGGCATGCATGTGCCGCTGATGTCCATGGTGATGATGGACCGGCCTGAGCACACGCGCCTACGCAGCACGATCAACAAGGCATTCACGCCGCGCGCAATGCAGCATCTTGAGCCGCGCATTCGCGCGCTCGCTGCCGACTTTGCCAGCGCCCTGGTCGGCCGCTGCGAATTCGTTGCAGCATTCGCCAACCCGCTCCCGGTAACCGTGATTTGCGAGCTGCTTGGCGTGCCCTTGAGTCAGCGCGACCGCATGAATCGGTATGCGCGTGACGCCTTGCTCGCCAGCTTCGCGGCAACCGGAATGGGCAGCGACGAGTTGCGCGCGGAGGCCGAACAGGGCCTGACCGCCTTGATGGACATCCTAGATGGGGCAATCCAAGCGCATATCGAACGGCCGCGCGAGAACATTATCAGCGCCTTGGTCCGCGACGAGGCTGCCGGCCTGGTTTCCCGAACGGAGCTTCGGCATTTGTGTGCTCTGCTGTTGATTGCCGGACACGAGACCACCGCCAATCTGATCGCCAACGGCGCTCATCACCTGTCTCGTCATCCACAAATACTGCGCGCGCTTAAGGCAGAGCCGGGGCGAATCGCGCAATTTGTGGACGAGCTCGCGCGAATGGCTCCACCGCTGCAGAGAATCATGCGGCGGAGCACGTGTGCGACTGAAATCGCGGGCCAACCTTTGCCGACAGGCAGTCTGATTTTGGTCCTACCGGGGTCAGCCAATAGAGACGTTGAGCGATGGCCAGATCCGGACCGCTTCGACTTAGAACGCAACTGTCGCGGACACCTTGGGTTCGGCACGGGCATTCATGTTTGCCCCGGTTCCGCTCTGGCGCGGCTGGAAACACGCATCGCCTTTGAGGTGCTGCTCGATTCGGTCGACGACATCCGCCCTGATCCCGAACGCCAGGCACTTCCGATCGTCGGCTATGGGGCTGGCAGCCTCGGCTGGAACTCCCTTCCTTTGATATTCGATACGCCATGACCGAAACCCGCACCCCACTAACCGCGCTGCAAAAAGCTGCTGTCACCATCAAGTCGCTGCGCGCAAAGGCGGACGCCGCCGAGCGGGCGCGCCGCGGGCCAATTGCAATCGTCGGCATGAGCTGCCGCTTACCCGCGCGCAGCAATACGCCAGAAGCGCTGTGGGAAGCGCTACGCACTGGCACGCTAGGCAGCATGCCGGTACCGGGCGAGCGTTGGGACATGGAAAGTGTCTTTGACCCTGAACCCGGCAAGCCCGGCAAGATGTACGTGTCGAAGGCTTGCTTCATAGAGGGTGTAGATCGCTTCGACCCGCTGTTTTTTCGCATTTCACCCCGCGATGCCGTCGGCATCGACCCCCAGCAGCGCCTGCTATTGGAGGTAGTCCATGAGGGTTTGGAGGACGCTGGCATTCCGCCATCGTCGTTGTCTGGCAGCCGCACCGGCGTATTTCTCGGAATCAGCACGAACGACTATTCGGCCTTGCTGTCTCGCAGTGCGCATGGCTCAGGCAGCAACGCTGCAGCTGGCGCAGGCAATGCCGCCAGCGTCGCCTCCGGTCGGATTTCCTACACCTTCGGTTTTCGGGGCCCCTGCTTCGCAGTCGATACCGCATGTTCGTCTTCTTTGGTAACGACACACCTAGCCGCACAATCATTGCGTACCGGGGAAAGCGACATCGCACTGGTGGCTGGTGTGAACCTGATGTTGACGCCCGACATCACGATCAATTTCTGCCAAGGCCGCATGCTCTCACCAGAGGGTCTATGCAAGACCTTCGACGCCAGCGCGGACGGTTACGTCCGTGGCGAAGGTTGCGGCGTCGTCGTGCTGAAGCGACTGGAAGACGCTCTCGCATCCGGCGATCGCGTGATCGCGCTGATCTCGGGGTCCGCCATAAATCAGGACGGCAAGAGCGCCGGTCTGACTGCGCCAAACGGCAATGCCCAGGTCGAGGTAATCCGCCAGGCGTTGAGCGCAGCCGGGTTGTCGCCGGACGAGATTGATTTCGTCGAAGCGCACGGTACCGGCACTGAACTCGGCGACCCCATCGAGATGCACGCTCTGCGCAGCGTATTCGAAGGCCGAAGCCGTCCGCTAGGCGTAGGTTCGGTCAAGTCCAGTATTGGCCATACCGAAGCCGCCGCAGGTGTTTCTGGCGTGATCAAGGCGGCCTTGATGTTGCGCCATCAGATGGTGCCACCGCACCCTTGCTTCCAACAGCTCAATCCTCATATCGAGTTGGGCACATTGCCGATCGACATTGCGCGGCACGCCAGCAACACGACGTTGAATCACGTCGGCGTGAGTTCGTTCGGATTCTCCGGCACCAATGCGCATGTGATTCTCTCAGCAGCGCCAGAAGCCGTTGTAGAGACGGCACCAGTCACTTCTGACAATCCGGAATCGGTGCTGCTGATCAGTGCGCAAAGTGAAGCAGCCTTGCGCGAGTTGATAGAACGCTATGGCGAGCTATTGTGTCGAAATGACGTTTCATTCGTCGACGTCTGCTACAGCGCCCAGGTTGAGCGCGCGCGCTATAAATGGTGGGTGTTAGCCCGCAGCGCCGACGAATTGGCGAGTTTGCAGCCGAGCGACGCTGCATTACCGACAGTGCCCACCCTAAAAGGGCGCCGCATAGCGGTGCCGAAGACACCATTTGAACGGCGACGGTACTGGGTCGATGCGGAGCATCAGCTAACAGCTGCACCTCGACCCGTTGCGACCAGCAGCGCCCCGTGCAGCCTGCTGGGGCGACAAATAGATCTCCCCTTTTCTACCGAACAGCGATTTGAAAGCGTGATTGGCAGCGGCCTGCCGGGGCTGGAATTTTTAGCCGAACACGTGGTCGCTGGGCAAGTCTTGGTGCCTGCCGCAGCGATGCTGGATATCGCCGTGCGCACGCGCCCAGGCTGGGAATTGCGCGACGTCGTTTTTGTCGCACCGCTGCCGCTAGTCAACGGCCAGACGCACCATCTGCAGCTGATATGCGACGCCAATTATTGCTTTCGACTGGTTAGCCATGACCCCGCCCAAACTGAGGGAGCAATTGTGCACGCCCGCGGGCAGTTTGTGCCTGCCGATAGTTCGCTGGTCTCTCCCTTAGAACCTAGCGAAGGCGAGCACGTCGACAGTTCGCAGTTCTACCAGAGCATGGCCGATTACGGTGTGGTCTATGGCGAACAGTTCCAACGCCTGCAAGATATCCGCGCTGCCAACGGCGCAGCCAGCGCGCGCTTGTCCGCAGTAGCACCTGACGAAGCTCGCTTTACCACCATGATCGATGCCGCGCTTCAGCTAGTCGCAGTTGCGCTGCACACCGACAACAACGCGTTACTGCTGCCCGCACGGGTAGGTCGTGTGCAGTTCACGCGCATGCCCGATGGCGATGCGCAGGTGCGAGTGAGCGCACAACGTCAAGGCGCACAAGCGCAGGCCCAAGTACAGATATTCGATACGCATGGGTTGGCGGTCCTCTTGCACGACGTTGTATTCCGGGCGGCGGCTGGCAAGGCCGACCATGGCATGCACCAAATCGTGTGGCGTGAGCAGCCATTGGCCGCCGCGAATGCACAACGCTTTCCAGCAGCCCAGGATCTGGTAACTGAACTTAGTAAAGACGACATCAGCGATGCCGAACCTGGGGATGTAGCCGACTATGCAGCAGCAGAGCAATCGCTCGAACGCCTGGCGACTGCCTACGCTGGGGCCGCTTTGACTCGCCTAGGTCTGCAGTTCGAACCCGGCACGGAATTCAGTCTCGGTTCGATCAAAGAAAGCCTAGGCATCGCTGAAAACCATCAACGCTTGTTCGCCCATCTGTTGGGATTCCTGGTTGACGATGGCGTACTTGAGCGTCGTGGCCGGCGTTGGCGGGTCCTGGCAGAACCCTCAACCCAGACCGACAGCGCCGAGCTATTGATTGAACGGCATCCTTCCATGGCCGCAGAGATCGCCGTATTGACTCGCTGTGGCGAGGCGTTGGATGGCGTACTGCAGGGAACCACCGACCCACTGCAGCTACTGTTTGGCAGCGGCCAAGAGGGTGCCAGCAGTTTTTACTCCGGCTCGGCCTATGCCGACACCGTCAACGCCCAAGTTCGCCACGCAGTGGCAAGTTTAGCGCGCACCACCGCTGCGCCCTTGCGTGTGCTGGAGATCGGTGCTGGAACCGGCGGCACGACACAAGCCGTCATGGATGCACTCGAAGGCCATGCCCTGCACTACGACTTCACCGACATTTCGCCTGCCTTCCTCAGCGCAGCGCAAAGGAACTTCCCGCGTGACGGGCTGCGAACGCGGCGGCTCGATATCGAGTCCGATCCATTGTCGCAAGGCTTCGAGGCCGGCTGCACGGACATTGTAATTGCTGCAAATGTGCTCCACGCCACAGTCGACATTGCGCAGAGTCTCGCGCACGTTCGCCGACTACTCGCACCGGGTGGAATGCTCATCCTGGTGGAGAGCACTCAGGCCCGACGCTGGGTCGATATTGTGTTCGGACTCACTTCCGGTTGGTGGCGTTTTGAGGACAGCTCGCTGCGTCCAAACCATCCGCTGCTGTCATCGGATAGTTGGAAAGCCGTTCTCCGTGAGGCCGGCTTCGAGCCCGGCGTAGCGGCTGGTGTGGAAGTAATGCTGGCGCGTGCATCGCTACAGCCAGGTGCCGATGACGGCGAGCATGTTGCGCTGTCCGGTGACATTCAGGTTGACCTCGCACAGCGTCTAGGCGACGGCTGCCCGGCGCTCGTGGAGTGCGGTGAAGAGCAACACCGAATCCATTTCCTCGCACCCGTTGCGTGCGAGGAACAGGCGCAACTGACGCTGTTCGAATCGCTTTGCCAACTGATCGCCGAACTGGCGCAGCGCCAGAGCATGCCCCGCCTTACTTTGGTAGCTCACAGCAATGCCGGCCATGGCGGACTAGCAGGCTTCGTGCGCAGTTTGCGTCTCGAGCATCCCGAGTGCAGACCCCGTTTATTTCTTGGCCAACTTGAAACCGACGAATCATTGTTAGACGTGATCGGGCAGGATCCGGAGGAGGAGGTGCTTTATGCGGACGGTCGGCGACGCGTAGCTCGTCTCGCACCGCTGAACGACACCAAACCGGTGCGAGTCCGCGGCACTTGGTTGATCTGTGGTGGGAGCGGCGGCCTGGGTCGCGCAATTGCGACGCAGCTGGTGCAGCTCGGGGCTGAGCGACTGGTTTTGATTGGCCGACGGCGGCCAACCGAATTGCCTGAATTTGACGTGCCGAGTGATTTTTTCGCTGGCGATGTCGCGGACGAGGCATTTCTCAACACCGTGACCGACGAAGTTGGCCAGCTATCCGGAGTGGTGCACGCGGCGGGTCTGTTATCGAACGCACAGATCACGGCACAGACTCCCGATACTGCGGCGCGCGTCTTTCACGCAAAGCTAGGCGGCGCGCTGGCGCTGCATCGCGTACTGCGGGGACACCCACTTGATCACTTCGTGCTATTTGCGTCGGCCGCCGGAGTGCTCGGTTCAGCTCGGCAGGCCAACCACGCCTTTGCCAGCAGCTTCCTCGACGCACTGGCCGCAGAGCTGCGCGAGTCTGGTTTTCCTGCGCTAGCGATTGATTGGGGCGTGTGGCGTGAGATCGGTTCGGCAGCGCGCCTGGGCTTCGACACGCAAGCCGAGGAGTTAGGGCTCGGCAGCATCGATCCCGCGGCCGGCGTGGCCGCCTTCGGCGCCGCGCTGAGCGCCGCTGATGCACAGATACTGATCACACCTGGAGCCGATTACGGGCGCTTTTCTGCACATTTTCAACCGCGCGCGCCGCGCCTGTATGCAGAGCTCGACAGCGCGCCTGTGATGGGCGCTGAGGCGATCGTCGAAGCGCCGAAGCCTCAAGTTGAACCGGTCCCGGCAGGAATGAATTTGCAAGCCGGACTGACGCGAATCGTCACCGAACTACTGCAGCTTGAGGCCCCGGCGGATCCATCTCTACCGCTTTTCGAGTACGGACTGGATTCACTCGTTGCAGTGGAGATAAAAAATCGCGCGGAAACCGAACTCGGCCTGCAAATCCAAGTCCGCGATCTGATCGAAGGCGCATCGATCAGCAAGCTCCTGGCGGATCATGTCGTCCCTATCCAGCCACCCGTTTCCGCCCCCGCCCCTGCCGAGCGCCTCTACGCCATCATCGCCGAGCTGTTGTCGCTGCACGAACCCCTCGACCCGCAAAAACCGTTATTTGAGTACGGCCTGGATTCGCTCGTCGCGGTTGAAATCAAAAACCGCGTGGAGAAAGAGCTGGGCATCGTTTTAGCGGTTCGCGATTTAATCGAGGGCGCTTGTGCTGCGGCGTTGGTGAGTAATCTTGCGAGCAGCGCTCAGCCAGCTGCGGCCGCTGCCGTGCGCCGCATTGTTGCGGACGGTGCGCACAGCCACGAGCCATTCCCGCTCACGGAAATTCAACAGGCCTACTGGCTGGGCAGCCGCGACGACATGTCGCTGGGCAGCGTCGGTTGCTATCTCTACACCGAATTCGATTCCGATCGAGTCGATATCGCTCGACTGGAAGACGCCTGGAATCTGTTAATCAAGCGCCACGGCATGCTCCGGCTGCAAATCAGTACCGAAGGCAACCAGCGCATTTTGACTGAGGTACCGCGATACCCATTTGCCATCGCTGACTTGCGTGAGATGGCGCCAGAGCAGAGTGAGAACGAGCTACTGCAGATTCGCAAGCGGCTGGCCGGACGCGTGGTGGCGCCGAATTCTTGGCCGCTGTTTGACATCAGCGTCAGTCTGCATGGCAAGAAAGCGCGCATCCACACCGGCTTTGATTTGATTGCTCTGGATGCTGCGTCGATTCACGCCCTGCGGCTGGAGTGGGCGGCGCTGTATGACAATCCCGAAGCCATCCTCGCGCCTATTGGGCTGTCGTTCCGAGATGTGGTATTGGAAGCGCAACAATTCCGAAAAAGCGCCGTCTTTGCGCGCAGCGAAGCTTATTGGCTGGCGCGTCTAGACACCCTGCCAGGCGCCCCTGACCTGCCGTTGGCAGAGCAAGCAGCCAGCAGCAAGCCAAGCTTCCGCCGCTACCGAATTGTTCTGCAAAAAGATCGAGCCGATGCGCTAAAAGCGGCTTGCCGTGCGCGCTCGCTGACCTTAGCCGGGGTCTTGGCAGCGGCCTATGCCGACATTCTGGCAAGCTGGTCGCGCGATCCGTGTTTCTCGATCACCGTTACCTCGTTCAATCGGCCCGATTTACATACCGACATTGGCGCGCTACTCGGCGATTTCACCTCAACCTTGCTGCTCGAAGTTGATGCACGCCCAGCGCAATTCGAACAGCGCGTCCGCTTGCTAGTCGAACGCCTAGCGAGCGATCTCGACCATGCACATGTGGGCGGTGTGCAGGTACTGCGTGAGCGTTCCAAACGTCGTGGTGGCGGTCTGCAGAGCGTGCCGGTGGTATTCACCAGCGCACTCGGGTTTCGCGACGCGGGCCGTCACGCAGCAAAAAGCGCATCAGCCGGATGGGACAAGCTGGGCACGACCGTCTACAACGTTTCTTCAACCCCGCAAGTCTGGATCGATCATCAGGTCTCGGAAGAAGATGGCCAACTGTTCTGCAACTGGGATGTACTTGAAGGCATTTTCCCAGACGGTCTGATCGAGACCATGACTCAAGCGCACGAGCGCATGTTGCTGGCACTTGCCGATGGGCCGGGCTGGGACTGGGCCTTGCGCCAGGCCTTGCCCGACGCTCGTCGCGCCCCGCTACTGCCCGCGCCTGCGCCAGAGTTGCTACACCGGCGTTTTTGTCAGCTTGCCGAGAGCCAGCCCGACGCACTTGCCTTGCTCGCACCCGAGCGACGCATGAGCTATGCGGTCTTGCATCGTGGAGCTGCGAACCTGGCCTTGCGCTTGAGCCAGGAGCTCGGCTCGCCAGCAGCCAGTCGTGACCGCCTCGTCGCCATCTGCCTGGAGAAAGGCTGGCAGCAGATCGTCGCGGTACTGGGTATCGGCATGGCCGGCGCTGCGTATCTGCCTATCGACCCCGCCTGGCCATCAAAGCGCCGCCGCCAGCTGCTAGAAAGCAGTGCGGCTGTAGCGCTCGATCCGACCTGGATTGACGTTGCAATGGAAGCCGACGAGACGCCAGAATTGGCGGAAATTGGCGACACAGACCGCCTTGCCTATGTCATTTACACCTCTGGCTCCACCGGTGAGCCGAAGGGCGTGATGATCGAGCATGCGGCCGCTTTCACGACAATCGAGGCAGTCAATCGGCGCTGGAATGTTGGGCCGACAGATCGCTGTTTCGCGCTATCCTCGTTGAGTTTCGATTTGTCGGTATACGACATCTTTGGCCCGTTATCAGCCGGCGGTGCCGTGGTCATCCCCGCACCCAGCACTCAGCCAGACCCAGCACATTGGGCCCAAGTGTTGGAGCAAGGCGAAGTCACGCTATGGAATAGCGCTCCAGCTCTGATGAACTTGATGTTGGAGTTCGGGCTCCCACGCAAGCATGCACTGCGCCTAGTACTGCTTAGCGGCGACTGGATCCCGCTGGAAACCGCCAACGCATTGCGCGAGCAAGCCGAAAACGCCCGCTTAATCTGCTTAGGTGGTGCCACCGAGGCAGCCATTTGGTCGAACTTCCACCAAGTCGATGAACTGGATCCAAGCTGGCATTCAATTCCGTATGGCACACCGCTAGACGGCCAAACTCTGCACATCGTCGGGCGCGACGGCGCTGAGCTTCCCGATTGGTGTATCGGCGACATTTGTATCTCTGGTGCCGGCCTGGCCCGAGGCTACCTCAATGACGACAAGCGCAGCGCCGAACGCTTCCCGGTCGACCAGCACAGCGGGCAGCGTCGGTACCAGACCGGCGATATCGGTCGTCACCGCCCGTACAGCAGCGCACCGCCAGATTCACCCATACCAATCGAGTTTCTCGGTCGCGAGGACTTCCAGGTCAAGGTGCAGGGCCATCGCATCGAACTTGGCGAAATTGAAGCGGTACTTGAGCAACATCCGGGCGTTGCTCGCGCGGTTGCCAGCGCCTTCAGCACAGGCAGCGGCCACGACAAAATTCTCGGCGCATTTGTCGTTGCCGAGGCAACACAATCGCCGCCGCTGCCTTTTGCCAAGGCACTGGAGGCAGCGCAGGCGGAAGCCAACTCCCACGCTGTTGCCTTTGAGCCGCAGGCGTTCGACCAGATAGCCCAGTTTCTCACTCGTCAGACCGCAATTACCGTGGCAAGTGCCTGTCGCACACTCAGTGGATGCCCGGAACTACGAGATGCCGAGCAGCTGATCGAACAGCACGGTGTGGCACCGCGCTATCGCGACTGGTTGGCGCGCACGCTTCCGCTAGCGCGCGAAGTGGGTGACTGTGTAGACGAACCGCAATCGATCCGTGAACTGCCAGTACGAGACTTCTTTGAGCTGGGCATGGGCGAACTGGAGCTGTTCGACCAGTCTGTCGATTCACTACCTGACATTCTTACTGAAAAGCGCCACTCCGCCGACATCTATCTTTCGGCACAAACGCCGGAGGTTTACGGCCGTTTATTTGAAGCGCCAAACCGCATAATCGCAAGCGCGGTGGCGGCGTTGGCAAAGGCCGGCCCGCTGAGCATTCTAGAAGTGGGCGGCGGCCTCGGGACGACGCTGACGCAGTTGGCGGAGGCGTTGGAGCAATCTGCGGCGCGATATCGCTTCACCGACACCAGCCAAGCAATGCTAAACGTGGCACGGCGTCGTTTCGGCGAACGCGATTGGCTGGAATACGCTGTGCTCGACATGCAGGTCAAGCCGGCTGCCGAAGCGGAGCGGTATGACTTGATCTTGGCGACCAGCGCCTTACA
>QIMA01000224.1 GCA_003233535.1 Rhodanobacteraceae bacterium | reverse complement strand
GTATGAACCACTACACCGCTTCTTTAGAAAAACCACTGGGCAATCAATGTCCTGCGCGATCATCGCGCGAGTTCATGAAATATCCGGGTTAAACGAACGGATGCATCGAATGACTGAATCAACAGAGCAAGCGCGGCATTTGCAGCTACCAGGCGGCGCAATCGCGTACCTCTCCGCAACGCGACTAGGCCTACCGACCCCGCATGGTCGGATTCAGTGATCGGCGCGACCGCGGAGCCAATGAGTTTTGTAGCGCATCGGCAACGCGCGGCAAAGATCGCCGAAGTGCTGGCCGCAACGATGGATGAATACGCAGGGCCGCGAACCTAAACTGGCGGCCATTGCTCGCTTACTACCAGCTGCAGCGCCATCACCACAGCCTCTTCGCGCCCATTGCGCGCTGGATAGTAATTCGGGCGACGACCCACCTCGGAGAAGCCGAAACTGAGGTACAAATCCTCCGCTCGGCGATTGCTCGGTCGTACTTCCAAAAAGATTCGCTCGGCGTGATGCCAGCGGGCTAAATCAACCAGCCGGGCGAGCAGTCTGCGCGCATGTCCCTGTCCCTGATGAGTTGCGCAGATGCACAGGTTGAGCAAATGCGACTCGCCACCCGCAGCAGAGAGCACGCCGTATCCGATCAAATCGTTTTCCTGCTCCAACAGCCATAGCTCATACCCGGCGCTGAGGCAGTCGCGGAACATCGCTAGAGTCCAGGGGAATTCGTAGTTGGCGTGTTCAATCGCTATAACCGCGCTGAGATCGGCGTTGGAAGCCGCGCGCAGCCTGGCAAGCGGCGGTGAAGCAGCTAAGCTCACCTGTGCACCTTAAAGCGACTCCAGCCGGAACACACGTTTAGTGCCGCCCGGAACGCAAAGTCAGAATAGCCCGATACAGGGCGCGCTTATCGGCGGCGCTCGGTCGATTGCGCAACAGCGCGCGCGGCGGATGACCGGGCAGATTAAGCTGCAGCTCACCCGCGCCTTCGGCTATCTGGAAGGCAACGCCCGAGGCGAAAGCGTGCGCCTGTTTGAACCAGCGCAGAGCTTGCACTTGCGCAAGCGAACCCGCATCGCCGCTCAGGCCGAGTTCCTCGAAAGGAACGTTCGCCACGCTTGCTTGGACGTCACCGTCGGCTGCCGTGGCAGGCGCAACACTCGCGCCCCGAACCCGGAGCACCGAAATACCCATCTCGCTAAGGACCGCGCGCTGATTGTCCGACCACGTTGCTACGTTCAAAACCTGTGCTCACCCAGTCTCGGCTTGCTCGGCAACCATCTTTGCCAGCGCATCAGCAAACTCAACCAAGATGCCGTCCACGGCGACGCTGAGTTCGGCAGTCCCGGCGGTCAAACTGGTCCCTTGAGCCGGACGGCGTACCGTGTACTGCTCTTCCATCAACGGCAAGCGGCTACCATCGAAGTCAGCACGAATGCGCATGCCTACGACCACCTCGCGGTTCACGCCGTCAACCCGAATAATCTCGAAACGATTGAGCCGTATGCTGACCCTGTAGGCCTCAATCCGCGGATCCAGGCGACTGGTAACCAGCGATGAGATGCCGCGCTGCTCGAATAGATGCAGAGCCCGTCGCTGAATCATTGCTGGCGGTGGATCATTCCAGATCTGGTAGTGATACTGCGAAATGCGCAGACTATCGGGATCGGTGGCATACAGTATTGGTCGTTCGCCATGCACACCATCGGCCTGCACCCCGTTGACCACGATCGGCGCTGACAGCGCCACAGCATCCATAGCGCTCACGCTTGTCGATGGAGCCAAACGATAGTAGCGGTAGTCCGGCAGCGGCGCTGGGGCAGCACAACCAAACAGCGTTGCGACCAGAGTCAGCGCAGCAAGTGTGCGCAATGCGAGAGGCAATCCTTTCATGGTTAATCCTTAACCTGATCCGCCTGCGGGGAGAACAGCAGGCGATTGGGCGACTTGCGAATCTCGCGGCTGAACTCGTCCACGTGGCGGCTGGCCGATTCCAGGTTGTAGGTGATGGAATCAATGCGCTGTGCGACCGACGACAGGGTCACTCGCAAGTCGGCAATGGCCTGCTCGATATCCGGCGTGGACTTGGTCACCGTGCTGCCCAAATCGTCGAGTATCGCGTTGAGCCGTTCACGTGTGCCGCTTAGCTCTGCAGTCAGTTCCCGCAAATTACCCGCGCTGGCTGCTGATTGATCCAATATCGTCACCAAGCGATCTTGGTTCTGGGGACCCAAGATCGTCTTGATCGATTCGGCGCCGTCGTTCAACCGACCGAGCAGGGCCTGTGCCTCGGCCAGCAACAGCGGCGTGCTCTTCTCCAAGTTGCCGGAGAAATTATCCAAGCGCTTGCCCAGTTTCTCCACCAACGGTGTCAGCTTGTCACGGGTGAGATGGGTGACCTCACCGGCCAACTCGCCGACCGCAGCGAAGATGTCGCCGCCATCGCGCCCGGAGATCTCGTCGCCCGGTGACAGCATCGACTTGGCCTGGCCTTCGCGAATGCCGATGTAGACGTCCGATAGCAGTCCGCTAGAGAGTAGGGCCGCCACCGAGTCGTCAGGAATCTGCCAGTCTCTGGTGACTGAAAAGTCCACTTTGAAGCGGGTTTCGCCGCTCTCCTGAACCGGCTCGACTGACTCAACCTGGCCCACCCTAAAACCCTGATAAAACACGGCGCTGCCGTAGCCCAGTCCAGATACGTCGCCATAACTCACGACGTACTCGTCCGTAGGGCCGGAGCGCCCGGTGATCACGTAGAGCGATCCGAGCATCAAGAAAACGGCGACCAGCACCAGTAAGCCGACCATGAAGTAGTTAACGTTGTCGCGTTTCAAGGCGTTTCTTCCCGCTCCCCCGGGGAGCCATCGTGTCCATAGTAACGAAAGCCCGGCTCAAGAAAACACTAAATAATTAACGCGGCACACGTTAGCTATTCAGTACTTCCTTAGTGCGGTGTCATGTAAGCAACGAGAAACATTGTCCTACTTGCTTACGCGATACCACACTAGTCCTCGCCGATTCCAGTGAGTCGGGTCAAATATTCATCCACATCCACTTCTTGATGTCGCGGTCGCCGATTGAGCAGATCCTGAATTCGCTCGTTAGAGCTGGCTTTGACCTCATCAACGGTTCCGGTCATCAACACGCTGCCCTGGTCGAGCACCGTGATTTTGTCCGCGATCTTGAAAGCGCTGTCCAACTCGTGCGTGACCACGACGATGCTCATGCGCATAGCGTCGCGTAATTTGAGAATAAGCTCATCCAGTTCAGCGGAGACCACGGGGTCCAAACCGGCCGATGGCTCATCGAAAAACAACAGCTTTGGGTCCATCACGATCGCTCGCGCCAAGGCGGTACGCTTGATCATGCCGCCTGAGAGCTGGCTCGGCATTAGGTCTTGAAAACCACCCAGATTGACCACTTCCAACTTCAACCGAGTCATAATCCGGATGGTGTTCTCGTCCAGATCGAAGTGCTCGCGCAAGGGTAGGGCGACGTTGTCGCCTACGCTCATGGAGGTAAACAGCGCCCCGCCCTGAAACGACACGCCGATTTCGCGGCTAAACGACATACCCTGCTTGGGGTCCATCTTGTTAATGTTCTTGCCGAGCACCTGAACATGCCCGGCGCGCGGCCGGTGCAAGCCAAGCAGGTGCCGCATCAGCGTGCTCTTACCAGAGCCAGAACCGCCCATGATGACCCGGATTTCGCCCGGATTCACGACAAAATCGACGTCATCGAGAATCTTCCGGGGACCGTAATAGGTCACCAGATTCTTGACGTCGATTACCGGTTCGATTGCATTGTCGCTCATCGGTTTATCGCTGTAGCTCGCTAGTTGTTATCGATTCAGGAAGAAACTGAAGATCATATCGGTGATCAGGATCGCACAGATGGACATCACCACCGCCCGGGTCGTCGCTCTACCGACGCCCTCGGCCCCACCGGTGACCGAAAATCCGGTGCCCACGCCGATCAACACGATCAGCACCCCAAAGACTAGGCCTTTGATCAGGCCCTGCATCACGTCCCAAGGCTCCAAAGCCTCCAAGGACGCATGAAAATAGCTGTACAGCGTCATGTCCAGCGGGCCTGAACTGAATAAACCGCCACCCAAGATGGCAAAAAAGTCGGCTACCAAACACAGGCAGGGCAGCACCACTATCGCCGCAATCAGCGGTGGCGCAGCCAAGTAACGCACCGGTTCCACGCCGATCACGCGCAGCGCGTCGATTTCCTGAGAAACCACCATGGAGCCCAATCGCGCTGCCAGCGCCGACGCGGTGCGACCGGCCACCACAATGCCGGTAATCAGCGGGCCGAACTCCCGAGTAACGCCCAGCGCGACGCCCAGAACGATGGCGCTTTCAGCACCGAAGGCCTTGAGCTGGGCGATGCCGTTGATCGCCAAACTCAAGCCAATTACCAGCGACAATAGAGCCACAATCGGTATCGCGTCGGCGCCGATTTGGCGCATTTGATAAAGTATGTGGTGCCAACGCACGGGTTGGCCGCGGCGTGGACCGAAAATCAGGAAGAAAAAGCTTTCGACCATGAGCGAGCCGATATAGCCAATTTCCTCGATGATTTCGAGGCTGCTACGACCCAGGTGGCTAACCAACCGATGGACGGGATTGAGCGACATAGCCTTAGTCTTGCTCTCGCCGACTTACGACCCGCATCAGCTTTGCGCAGCCTCATCCAGCGTTGGGAATATCGGGAACACGCGATCCAGGCGCGCTAACTCAAGCACCGCAATGACCGGTTGACTGACCGCAACCAGACTGAAATGCTGGCTTTTACCTCGGGCGCTCTGAAAACCCTCCACTAGAGCCGCGATTCCTGACGAGTCGATATAGGTCACCCGCGACAGATCTACGGCCACCGGCTGACCTTTGGCGAGCGCGTCAAGGACTGCCTTGCGCAGTTTTTGCGACCAAGACAGATCAACTTCGCCCTGGACCTGGACCACTTGAAACCCTTTTTGCTCGGCTGTCTCGCAGTTGTTTACTTCCGCCATTCCCCCTCTCCTTGGGCTACCGCAGTGCTTCCTGCGGACCCTGTTTACAACCCTACATTTTAAGCTGGTTCCGCTGCCACTTCGGCTGGCGCTTCCAATTCCAGACTCTTGACCATCCTTAAGATATTGCCTTTCCCTTCCTCGGGTTGCTCAAAGCCCCATTCGTCCATGACCATGTCAATGAGGTTGATGCCGAGGCCGCCTGGGCGACATTGATCCAGGTCGCGCGGCTTTATTGCATCCGATTCAACCGGCTCGGCCCAATCGCGCAGCACAAACTGTAGATTGTTCCCTTCGCGCCAGATATCCAAGCTCATGCGGCCGCTGGCGTCACCATGATAGGCGTGGCGAATGACATTCGCGGTCGCCTCATCGATGGCCAGTACGATCTGCTGGCGCACTTCTGCCGGTACCGTGAGATCGCTGAGCTGGCGGTTTACCATCTGTCGCACCAAGCGCAAGCATTCAACATCGCAGGCAATGCTGATGCCGCCCAGATACTGTGGCTGATCGTTGATCTGTTCGATCAGCATCAGGGTGGTGTCGTCGGCCAGCTTCATTCTGCGTAGCTGCGAGACCAAACCGCGCAGCCTCGCCCTCGGGCTGAGTTCTACCACCGTCTCGATCAGCGACCGGAACCCGCCGACGCCAATGGGCTCACGCTCTGGACCGCGCACATCGGTAGCGCCATCGCTGAACACGTAGGCGCTGCCGTTGCCCAAAAAAGCGCGATTGCTCGGATAGTTGATGCCGCTCAAGATACCTAAAGGCGGGCCGTCGGCAATCACCTCGCGAAAAACGCCAGCACGATTGCGCAGAAGCAGAGGTGGCAGCCCGCCATTAGACCAATCCAGCATGCCGCTGACCGGATCGTAGTAGCCGGCCAGCACGCAAACGAAGCGCCCGCCAGTGACCGTCGTGCATATTTCCTCGTTGACGCGCTTGAGCCAGCGGTCAGGCGGCGTGCCCTCTTTGCCGGCCCAGCGCAGCAGTGATGATGCACGCACCATCAACAGTGCCGCGTCCATGCCCTTGCCGGAAACGTCGCCCACGCAGAAAGCGATGCGGCCGTCCGGCAAAGTGTAGTGATCATAAAAGTCGCCCGAGATCTCACGGGCAGGCAGATTGATGCCGATCACCGGGCAATTCTTTTCGCGCGTCGGCAGCAGCTCTTTTTGCATCTGTCTGGCCAGCTGAAATTCGCGCCGAATGCGCTCTTGCTCCATCAACTCTTGGGCTAAGCGCGCGTTCGACAGTGCCAGCGTGGTCGGTACGGCCAGCAGGCGCAAGATGTCGCGATCGTGGTCGTTAAAAAAATCGCCGCCGCGCTTGTTTAACACTTGCAAGGCACCGATCGCGCCCGAGCCGCTGGTCAGCGGCGCACAAAGTATGGAACGAGTGACAAAGCCGCCGACATCACCGGCGTGATCGGCGTCGGTTTCCACATTCTGCACTAGTTGGACTTTGTTGTGCTTGATCGATCGACCAACAATGCCGCGCCCTCCTGGGATGCGTATGCCAGTCACGTCGACCGGGCCGAAACATGCTCGGCAAACCAGTTCGCCCTTCGATCCGTCAACCAGGAACAGCGCAGCCGCCTCGGCGTTCATGTGCGCGGCGATTTGCTCAACCGCCTGACGCACGGTTTGGTTAATGTCTAGCGTGGTCGCAAAAGCCTGGCTGAAATCAGCCAGCACCGCGACCTCATCGGCACCGATGCCCATTTGGGGCTGTGCGGTTGCCGCTTTGCTCACGGAGCGTCCTCTGCAGCAGGTTTGGCCTCAGTCTTAGTTTTTTCCGCTGCACTTTTTTCCCAGATCGCCCGTCTTTGGCGCTTGCGAATTCGTCGCCATGCCCACCACGCGGGCCCGGAAGCGGCATAGATAAGCGAAAGCGTTAGCAATACATTGGGTGGGTGCGCCGCAAGCAGCGCCAACGCCACCACCGCTGCCAGAATCCATAAGAAGCGTACTCGCTCCGGCCATACTTTGAAGCTGTAGTAAGGCAGCCGGGAGACCATCGCCAGAGCCAGCGCCGTGGTTAGCAGAGGCGTTAGCCAGACCAGCGCGCGGCGGTCGCCGCCAAAATCCTCAACCGCCCAGACCAGCGCCATCAACGTGCCGGCGGCCGCAGGACTGGCCAAGCCCTGAAAGAAGTGTTTGTCACCGGTAGCGGCATTGGTGTTGAAACGTGCCAGCCGTAGAGCCGCGCAGGCGGCAAAAATAAAGGCCACTAGCCACCCGACTTTGCCCCAAAATACGCCATAAACCTTCAGTCCTGACAAGGACCAAGTGTATAGCACTAGAGCGGGCGCGAGGCCGAAGCTGACCATGTCAGACAGACTGTCGTACTGGATGCCAAATTCGCTCTGCGTGTTGGTCATCCGCGCGACCCGACCGTCTAGCCCGTCTAACAGGCCGGCGACGAAAACGGCGATTGCCGCGGTCGCAAACTCGCCGTTAAAGGCGGCGACGATGGCATAGAAGCCTGCAAACATCGCAGCGGTGGTGAACAAGTTGGGAAGCAGGTAAATCGCTCCCGAACGGCGCATACGTTGTTCGACTGAATCACCCATCGCTGGCTGGTGTCCAAGCAAGTAATGCGGCGTATTGTAGCCTGTCTGGCAGTGACCATCGGTCTAGTGTGGGGTCCCACAAGTAACTAGCCCGGATATTTCATAAACTTCTGCTGCGGGCGACGCCCTCGCGACGAAGTTTATGAAATATCCGGGCTAGGCCAAACCCGAAGTTGGTCGAATTGAGACCTACTCGGCTTGCCGTCAAGCACGAGCAGGCGCATATTTGACGGATTATTGGCAACATTTTTGGAGTCGGCGATGAGATACGCAATGATCGCGCTGTGCTTTTGTTTCCTGATGACGCCTGTGTTGGCTGCCGATCAGGTCTACAAATGGACCGATGAATCGGGCACCACGCACTTCTCAGGTAGTCCCCCGGATGGCGCTGAGTCTGAGCAGGTCAAACTAGACAAGCCGCCGTCGCAGCCGGTTGCCGAACAAGAGCCAGAAGCCTCTGCAGCAACCGATCAAGCAGCATCCTGTGAGCAGGCCAAGCAGAACCTGAGTACGCTAAAGACCAGCACGACGGTGGACATCCAGGAAGCCGACGGCAGCAAGCGCACGCTGAGCACTGCTGAGCGCGCCAGCATGATGGAATCTGAGCAAAAACGCGTTGAATTGTTTTGCAACGACAGCGATGAGGGCGCGTAGCGCTTAGCGGATCTAAGCCGGATTATCTAAGGTGCGCGCCGTGGGCTGGCTGCTGTTGCTGCTTACCGTTGTCGCAGCAGGCCTGCTGGCGCTGCTGCGCTGGCAACCTGCGTATGTGCCGGATGCGCTGCTGAGCTATTTGCCGAGCGAGTTGATCGAGGCAGTTAGCCTGCAACAGGGCGCGCCGTCGTCGACGCCTACTGGCGTGTTGTCAGCGCCGGCCGATCCAAACGGTCCGGCTATCTATGCCTGGAAAGACGACCAGGGTCGTTGGAACTACACTGACCAGCCTCCCGCGAACCGGCCCTACGAAACGCGCCAGTACCGGCAAGACGTTAATGTCGTTCCCGCATACCAAGGCGAGCCCGATGACGAGTGATCACCGGGTTAGTTGGCGATACCGTCGACGATCTCGCCCAGTTCGCGCCTCTTCGAGCGAGTTTCCGGGCTACGCTGCGAGCGCCGCCCACTGCTAGACTCGCCAATGGCTAAAAATCTAGCAAGTCTCATCTTGGTTGCCGTGTTTCTGGCAGCTTGCGCGAAAGCTCCCACATCGGGTCCACAGATGCCGGGTGCGTCGGTTAGCGGCGAGGTCTCCAAGCCTGGCGCAATGCTGGCGTATGCGCATGAAGTTGGCTTCGAAGTTGCGCCCGACAGCATGGCCGCGCGGATTGCGGCGGTGCAGTCGGCCTGCAACGAGGAGCGTTTCGGTGCCTGCAGCGTGCTCGGGATAGAGCAAAACACGGGTGACCAGCCGCGTTCCAGCATCCAAGTGCGCGCGGCACCTGCGGGCATTGAGCCGCTTATCGCGCTGGCTGCGGACGGCAGCGATATAGCCGAACGCAAGACCTCGGCGGAGGATCTCGCCGACGCGGTCGCCGATGTGGCCGCACAGCGCGATCTACTGCGCCGCGAGCGCGAAACTCTGCTTGGCTACACCGAGCGCAAGGATTTGAGCGTTGCTGACCTGATCAGCCTGTCGCAGCGGCTAGCCGAGGTGGAGTCCGGCCTGCACGAGTTGGGGCAGGAGGCGGCCAATCAGCGTCGTCGGATAGAGACCAATCGACTAAAGATCGAGCTGCGCAGCAATGTCGAGTACAACGCTCGGTCTGACCACAGCCTCGGCGATGCCTGGAATTCCTTCATCGACAGCTTGGTTGAGGGTGTTTTCGACACTGCACAGTACGCGGGCTATCTCTTGCCATTGCTGATGCTGATTTTTCCGCTGGCACTAGGTTGGCGCTGGGCTTGGCGGAGGTTGACCGGGGCGGGGCGACGCCAGTCTGCCTAAACCCCAGTCCAAACGGGCTTATCAATGACTAAGGCCGCGGTGTCCAAAACGACTGACTGAAGCGTCGTAAAGTGTCGGTCGAATGGATCGACGCTAATCAATGAGGGAATCATGGCCAACTAGTCGGTTGATTTCTTCGCCGGATCGCTGCACCGTCGCTCGCGCCTGCATCGCAGCGGAGCGGCGATTCGCCGTATATCCAGGCACCGCGACTTGTCCACATAGGAGCCAGTTAGCGTGACCGACACATCCCGCTTTATCTCTCATTTGTTTGCCCGTCATGGTCTGGAAGCCAGCGTGGAGGGCGAGTGGGTGTTGCCCAATTCACAGCTCCCGGCGCTGCGCGCTCTGTGGTCTCCTGGCCCGCAAAGTGGGCGCTTGGATGTTCAGGCTATGGTCCAGGAAAAGCTGATCGTCGAGGAGTGTTTTGCCGGAATGGGGGCGGCCGAGGCGGGTCTACACGATGCACTGACCAACTTCACCCTAAATAGCTTCCACGTTCTGCTGGCGGCGCTTTGGGGGCATGAAGATCGCGAACATGTCAGCGCCGAACGCTGGACTTCCTACGGCAAACCCTACATCGCCTACATCGGCAACTTCGGCACCCGCGCATCGGCGGGAGTCAACGCCACTATTCCGCCGAAACTGCTGGGTGAAATTGCTAACGCTATCCAGGCCGAGAGTTTGACCAAGGATCTGCACTGGTTTCGGCTGTTTTATTGCGGCGTCGAAGGCGAGCACACCTTCGAAGCGCTTAAGGACAACAGCGAGTGGTCGGCCGGCAAACGCAGTCTGCGCGCGGTCGAGTGGGACAAGCAGCGTGGCTATTACAGCGTGCGGCTGTTTGTGATGCTGAAGGCGGCGTAGCTTGTGAAGCGGAGGGCAAAGGGCCCAGTCAGAGCCGTCGCTGTCCAATGAGCCTTACTCGAACCCGTCGACTAAGAACCAATCCAACTCGCCGAACACGGTAATCTCAAACGCGCGGCTGATGGCGAGTTGGTTAACTGCGCCTGGGTCGACCACGTAGTATCGACCGTACAAGGTTTGCCCGCTAAGCGCCGGGTCGCCGGAGAGATCCAGCTGAGTGGACAAATAGCCGCCTTGAAAGCCGCTGATGCCCACCGTGGTTCCATTAATGTTGGCGAAATCACCCACGGGCACCGAGCTTTGCAACCCTGGGTCGGTGCGGCTAACCACCAGTGTCGCCGCCTTGCCGATCGGCACATTGCTCAGCGTGACGGTGAAATTGCGATTGCTGATCAGCGGCGGCTCCAGTGCCGCAATCAGCGGAACTCCGGTATCTCCCGGTTCGCCGCTGCCGATGATGCTCGGCACGCGAGCAGATTCGGTATACAGCGTGGGCCGATCGTAGGGCGGCAGTTCGGCGGCAATCCGCGGATCGGTTAGCGGCCGCGTCAGGTAGGCTAATAGATCGGCGCGTTCGGTATCATTGAGAAATTGCGGGGCGATGAACAGGTCCTTGTTCGGCGCATCGAAATCGCCGCCGCGCTTGTAGAACAGCAAGACCTCATCGAGCGTGGCCAGCCCGCCGTTGTGCATGAACGGGCCGCGCAGGGCGACGTTGCGCAAGCTGGGTACGCGGAAGGCGCCGCGGTCGCCGTTTCTGCCCGTTTGATTAAAACTTCCCAGATCCTCGTCCACCGGGCGCACGCCGATGTAGCGGAAGGTGTTGTCTGCCAGCCGCGGGCCGCCGTGGCAGAACTGGCAGCGCAGACGCTGGAACTGCTGACGGCCTTCCAGTTCTTGCGCGGTTAGCGAAGGTACACCCGCCAGTTCCTGATCCCATGGGGTTTCGGTCTTGGCCAGTACGCGTTCGTAGCTGGCGATCGCAAAGGCCATGCGCGCGGCGGAAATCTCGGGGGTGCCAAATACCTCCGCGAACAGGCTGGGGTAGCCGCGATCGCCGATGAAATTGGCCAAGTCCGGCGGTATGTCGGTGGCCAGCGCCAGCGGAATGACACCGTCGATGCGCTCGTTGGCTTCGGCCATCAGATTTCCCGCGTGGCCCATCTCGGCGGTATTGATCAGCGGCATCAGCGATTGCGTTTCCAGTGCGCCCCCGCCAGGAATCAGCACTTGGCCGGTCTGCGGGTCGGTGAACGTTGTTTCTGCGCGCCCGTCCCAAAACAAACGTGGGGCGTAGGCGGCGTCATAGATGCCTGGCGCGACGCGGCCGCCCACCTGCGGATTGAGGCCAAAAAATGGACTCGGCTGCATGCGGCCGGTCGCATCGTGCGAGACCACGCCGGCAGAGCCGTGAATATCGTCATCGGTACCGAATACTTCGTCCGGCCCCGGGTTAATGGTGTTTGCCAGCGTCGTGCGCGGGTCCGCGCCGCCGCCCGTTGGCCGGTGGCAGGTGGCGCAAGCCACGGTGCCGGTCAGCGACAGCTGCTCATCCCAGAACAGTGCTTTGCCGAGCGCGATCTTTTCCGGAGTCTGTGGATTCTGCGGCGGTATCG
>QIMA01000378.1 GCA_003233535.1 Rhodanobacteraceae bacterium | reverse complement strand
TAAGCGCTCGGCGCCGAGGGCAATGCCATCGACAATGGTTTGCTGCAGTAGGCGCAGATAGATCGGCAGTTCGCCGGCAGCTTCGCGATCGAAGCCAATGTGATAGCCGATCGCCGTCTCGTCAGTATCCAGCAGTGTCACCACGAAGCCCAACAGCAGGTCTGCGCGGCGGACCAGTGCGAATCGCGCCCGATTGCCGGCCGCTGCGGCCAGCGCAGGCCAATAGTCTGCGCCCAGGGTCACCGGGCGTACCGAGGCGTTTTCGTGTACAGCCAGATACAGCGCCTGCAGACGCTCGGCGACTGCGGCCACGTCGACAGCGATCTCCACGCTGGTGCCGGCCTCATCCATCGGCTTGAAAACTCGGGAGCGGATATTCTTGCGATATTTGGCGCTTAGGGCAGCCAGATAATCGTCGTGACTACGCCACTGCGGGTTCAGCGGCAGAACCATATTGGGTTCGGTTTCCAATCCGCGATAGCCCAACTGATGGAGTAGCTGACTCTGCGTCATCTGCGCCGTACGCAGATCCTTAATCAGCACGAAGTCGGTTCTGCCGCTGTGCTTCTCGGCACGGCGTATGCGGTAGGCGGCTTCGCCGATCCCATGCCAGAGATCCGACTCAGCCTCCAGGCCCGGCGCAATGGCGATGCCATGGCTGCCGTAGCTGAGCAAATTGCCGACCACCAGTACCCGCGCCTTGACGTGCTCGGCGATCGATTGCTTCAGTTTCTCGGTCGACTTGGTTAGACCCTTGTCGCCTGCGGCTTTGCGCAGCCGGCCCCCGCGCAGTGACACCCACTGCATGGACACAGCGGCCACCGGCTCTAGGTCCCGATAGAGCAGGGCATAGCGCGGATCCAGGTTTTCTGGACGTACCCGTTCCAGCATGCGGTGATAGCCCCGCGAATGCAGAAAACCGCTGGCAGCGGTGAGTGCGTCCCAGTGATCTGGATTGAGGTAGTCGATGCGCTCGGCGAAGGCGAAGCGCAGCGGGGCGGCCTGTTTGCGAAACCGAACGCGGGCCAGCGCCGCGCTAATCGAATTGGGCATGCTTGTCCTGCCGCCGTCGCAGCGAGCGCCGCGGAGATTTGCCTGTGTCCCGCAACCATCTCTGAGATACTGCCCTGCCATCAACGACAGGGAGACCGCCATGACCTGGGTCCTGATTCTAGCCGCAATTCTAAGCTACGTGACGCTGCTGTACCGTCGGCGTGGCTTCCTTGCTTGGTTGATCGGGTCCTTGCTGCTGTTGGCCGGGCTCAAAGTAGCCGGCGCTAGTGGATTCTGGGTCGGCCTGGGAGCGCTCTTGGTCGGTACCCTTGCGGCACTGTTTGGACTCAAGCCGCTGCGGCTCAACCTAGTTACCCGGCCGGTTATGCGGATGATGGCCAAGATGCTGCCCAAACTGGGCGAAACCGAGCGCATCGCGCTGGAGGCGGGCACCGTGTGGTGGGACGGGCAGTTGTTTTCCGGTCGGCCAGACTGGCAAAGCCTGCTCGACTTCCGCGTTAACCCGTCCAACGCCGAGGAGCAGGCCTTCCTCGATGGACCGGTGCAAGAGCTATGCGCAATGATCGACGACTGGCAGGTCCAGCAGCTGCGCGACTTGCCGCCAGAAGTGTGGGCCTACCTCAAGAAGGCCGGTTTTTTCGGCATGATCATTCCCAAACAATACGGTGGCCTTGGATTCACCGCCGATGGGCACTCGCGCATCGTCACCAAGATCTCCAGCCGTTCGGCGACAGCGGCGGTCACCGTCATGGTGCCCAACTCCTTAGGGCCGGCTGAGCTGTTGCTGCACTACGGCACCGATGAACAGAAGCAGCACTACTTGCCGCGCTTGGCCAGTGGCGAGGAAATCCCTTGTTTTGCGTTGACCGGGCCCGAGGCCGGTTCGGATGCCGCCGCAACGCAGTCGGTGGGTATCGTCGAGGAGCGCAAGGTCGACGGCGAATCCGTCATGGGCATGCGCTTAAGCTGGAAGAAGCGCTACATCACCCTAGCGCCGGTCGCCACGCTGGTCGGCTTAGCCTTCCGTTTAAAGGACCCCGAAGGCTTGATCGGTGAGGCCGGCAAGGACTACGGCATTACCTGCGCGCTGATCCCGCGGGACACGCCGGGCATGCAGATCGGCGAGCGGCACGACCCGATGGGCATTCCCTTCATGAACGGTCCGACTGTCGGCGAAGACGTTTGGGTACCGCTGAGCTACATCATCGGTGGTGCCGAGCGCGCAGGCCAAGGCTGGCGCATGCTGATGGAATCGCTTGCCGCAGGCCGGTCGGTCTCGCTGCCGGCGCTCAGCGTTGGCGCGACCCAGGTTGCCACACGCCTAGTTGGCGCCTACGCAACGGTGCGCGAGCAATTCGACACGCCGATTGGCCGATTTGAGGGTGTCGAAGAGCCGCTAGCCCGAATTGCCGGACTTACCTACATCTTGGGCGGCGCGCGACGCCTCACTTGCGCCGCACTCGATGCTGGCCACCAGCCGAGCGTCATCAGCGCCATCGTCAAGGCCTACATGACCGATGCGATGCGTGACGTGATCACCGACGCCATGGATATCCGCGCCGGTGCGGCGATCATCCGCGGCCCGCGCAATCTGCTGGCGCGGATGTGGGCATCTATTCCGATCGGAATCACGGTCGAGGGCTCCAACATTCTGACCCGGTCGATGATCATTTATGGCCAGGGCGCGATTCGTTGCCATCCGTTCGTAGAGCGTGAGATCAGCGCGATTGCAGACGATCGTCTGGAAGATTTTGACCAGGCTCTGTTCGGCCACGTTAACTTCGTTGCCTCAAACTCAGCGCGTGCCTTGGTGCTGGCACTGACCGGCAGCCGGATAACCCGGGTGCCCGATATCGACCAGAACGGCGAGCGCTTCATGCAGCATCTATCGCGTTTCTCCGCCGCATTTGCGCTGGCCTCAGACATGGCCATGGGTACGCTTGGCGGTTCGCTCAAGCGCCGCGAGAAAATCTCCGGGCGACTGGCCGATTGTCTGGCCTGGATGTATTTGGCCTCGTCAGCACTCAAGCGTTTCCACGATGAGCCCAAGTCCACGGTCAACTATGATTTGCTCAAGTGGGTGTCGGCGCATGCGCTCTACCAAATACAGCAGGCCCTGCTTGGAGTGATCGACAACCTGCCCAATCGACTAGTGGCCTGGAAGCTACGCTGGATCGTTTTCCCGCTGGGCGCGCGCTTCAAGCCGCCGTCAGATCGCTTGGGCCGCAACGTTGCTCGCAGCATTCTCGACGATCGCCAAGCTCGCCAGTCGTTGACCGCCGATATCTATGTGCCCGACGCGGCAGAGCCGGGCCTAGGCGCCCTCGAAGCGGCCCTAGATAAGGCGGTTCGGGCGCTACCAATCGAGGCACGGATCAAAGAGGCGGTGCGCGAAGGCCGGCTGGATCGCGCTCCAGGTGGCAGTTTGGACGCATTGGCGCTGGAACAAGACATCATCTCCGCAGCCGAGTTCGCGTTGCTCGCAGAGGCGGATGCGGCGCGCGATGAGGTGATTGCGGTGGATGCCTTTTCGGCGGAGGAGTTTGTGAGGTTGAGATAAAAGCGGAAGAGCGTTTTGGGTTTTAAGGTTTTAGGTTTTAGAGCCGAAGCATCGGTTCCCGTAATCGCCACGTTCGCTTCATGCTCTAAAACGTAAAACGTAAAACGTAAAACGTAAAACGTAAAACCTGTTCAGGCTGCTTTGACCTGAGGCCTGGGCCGACGGCACAGCGTCGACCTGTGCCGGGGGTCTTCGCTTCACGCTCTTGCCCTTACCTAAAACCTAAAACGAACTAAGCTTCCCTAAGCCTCAATCCCGGACCCATCGATGCCGCCATCTCCGAATTTCACCGTCCTCGGCATCGAAACCAGCTGCGATGAGACTGGCTTAGCGCTGTACTGCACGCAACGCGGGCTGCTGGCACACACGTTGTTTAGTCAGGTCGATCTGCACGCGGCCTACGGTGGCGTGGTCCCAGAGATCGCATCGCGCGATCACCTACGCAAACTCTTGCCGCTGCTGCAGGAAGTGCTTGATCAGGCGGGCATCCAGCGCAACCAGATTGATGGCGTGGCCTACACCTCCGGACCTGGATTGGTCGGTGCGCTGTTGGTCGGTGCAGCGCTGGGCCGCTCGCTGGCCTTCGCCTTGGATCGGCCCGCGCTGGGCGTGCATCATCTTGAAGGTCATTTGTTAGCGCCGCTGCTCGAGCCGGAAGCGCCCGAACCGCCGTTTCTGGCGCTGTTGGTGTCCGGTGGCCACACCCAGCTCATTTTGGTGCAGGCGTTGGGCGTATACGAGTTGCTTGGCGATACGCTGGACGACGCCACCGGCGAGGCCTTCGACAAGTGCGCGAAGCTGATGGGCTTGCCGTATCCAGGCGGACCCGCACTGGCGCAACTCGCCGAGAGCGGCGATCCCCGCGCGTTCAAGCTGGCTAGGCCCATGCTTGATCGGCCCGGCTTGGAATTTAGCTTCTCCGGGCTGAAAACACAGGTCGCGCTGACCTGGCGCGCATCGGCGCAGGACGATCAGGTGCGCCGTGATCTGGCCGCTAGCTTCCAGGCGGCCGTGGTTGAAACCCTAATCCGTAAATGCCACCGCGCTTGGCGTCAGACAGGCAGCAAAAGGCTGGTCGTTGCCGGAGGAGTTGGCGCTAACCGCCAGCTGCGCAGCGATCTGCGAGAGCTAGCGAGCAAAGATGGCGTGCAGGTCTATTATCCGCGGCCCGAGTTCTGCACCGACAACGGCGCGATGATCGCGCTAGCTGGTGCGTTGCGATTGGCCAGCGGCGAGCACGGTGATGCCGTCATTGGGGTGCGCCCGCGCTGGCCGCTGGCGGAGTTGGAGGCGATTGGCGGCGGGGGGCAGGGCCCAAGCGGCCCGGCTAACCAGTCCTGAGTCTGCGGTCGCTATTGCTACAGGGTTGCGCCGGTGTTTTTGCGTAGAAGCTTGTACTGCAAGCGAAAGCACTCGCCCGATTGCCTGAATAACGGACCCCAAATTCGGCCCAGGCCGCTATGCTCGCCCACCGTCCCGTAGCTTTCCGGAGTGCCACCAGATGACCCCAGCCACGATCATTATTCGTAACCTACGAGTGGACACCATGATTGGCGTCTACCGTGAAGAACGCGTGGCGCCGCAATCGCTGAAGCTGGATCTGGAGCTGAGTATCGACGTTAGTCCGTCTGCGCACAGCGACCGCCTGCGTGACACGGTCGACTATGACCAGGTTGCTGCGAGCACCAGGCGCTACGGTCGCGACAATGCCGCAGAGCTGTTGGAGCATTTCGTCTACGGCTTGGGAGCTAGCCTGATACGTGAATTCCCGATCCGAGGCGTCGTGATAACCGCTTGGAAACGGGTTGAAGCGCTATTGCCCGCGGAAGTCGCAGTGCGTATCGACATGGATGCGGCCGACCGCTACGAGCAGCGAGCGGAGTACGAAGACTGAGTGCTGATGACGGACAGGGACACCAATGAGCGCAGCGGAAACCGAGTCAGCCAATCGCTATTTGTTGTTCCTGGGCAGCAATCAAGACCCAGAGCGCAAGCTGGATCTAGCCAATGCCGGACTGCGCCGAGCCTTTGCCGGACTGCAGCTGTCCTCGCGTCAGGCCAGCCCGGCACGCGAGGGCGGTGACGTTGCCGACTACATTAATCAGGCCGCGCTGATCCGCAGCGACCTAGACCCGGCTGCGCTCAAGCAGCGTTTGCGCGCCGTCGAGAAAGTCTTGGGCCGCGTTCGGCCCAACCCAAACCCGGGTGAGTGCCCAATCGATATCGATCTGATCGCGCGCCTGGACCCCAAGACCGTGGCCATCGCCCCGGAAGATCTCGAGGACCCGGCCGCGCGCGCGCTTTGCGGCGAACTAATCGGCGATCTGTTGCCGGTGCTGCGAGGGTTGGCTTAGCGACACAACCGGTGGCCAACCGCATTGCTCTCGCAACCGAGGCCGCGGCGCGCTCAAAGACGGACTGTTCCGAGCCTTTCGGTTTTTTAGGCAAGCTCCAAGCCTTTGCCCCGGCTAATCGCCCATACCCAGCGGATCTACGGGCTCTTCCGGCATCTGCGCAGGCATATCGGTGTCGCTCAAGATTTCAGCCCGCATCGGCGCCAGCCGTGCCAACAGCCGATTCTGTGTGCCTACCGAGTAGCCCAATGCGGTCATCGCATCGCGGGTGTGTTCGACAAACCAGTTGAATTCGGCGCGACTTATTTGCATCCCGCTGTGGGCTTCGGCCATCGACAAACCCTCATAGACGCAGGGTCCGTCGGCCAACTCGCAGATCTGGCTGTTGAGTTGGCTGCGCAAGTTGTCCAGGTCGGCCTCGCTAAAAAGCTCGCCAAAACGTGGGTCGGCGTGGCTGCGGTGAACGGCTTCGTTGACCAATGAGGCAATGCCGGGGCCTTCGCCCAGTGCCTGATACAGGCCTTCTTTGGGCGTTGTGGCGCAAGCCAAGAGCAGCAGCGCGAACCCAGTCAGAGCGCAAATTCGAAGGCTAATCATTGTATTGCACCGATGCGAACCACCCATGCTGGTCATCGACGCCGCCAATCGAGCCCAGATCCAGATAGGCCACCGCCACCGCCCAGCGTTTGTTAGGAAACCAAGCTAAATACAGATCAGCCCAGTCGTCCTCGGCAACGTTAGGCAAACGGTCAGGCTTGTTTCTATACTCGGCGCCCACGACCCAGTTCGGATTGAGGAAAACGCCGACTGCGCCCTCCGCGCTCAGCGTGTGGTTGTCGTCAAAACCGGTCAAGCCGAGCTGGTGCGCTTGGGTCGCGCGCAAGGTCAGATTGAGCAGCCAGTTGCGGTGTCCGGGCCCGTCCAGCCACATCTTGCTCCACGCTAGATACGCATCAATGCCCGACGCGCGATCGGCGCCAATGGTGCGCACCAATGCGGCGTCGCGATTGTTCTTGTACACTGCGCCTAGGGAAAACTGGCCGAAACTGGCATAGACCGGATCGCCGGCCAGACGGTACTTGACCCCGTAAAGATCCATGGCGACAGCGGTGCGGTCGGTGGCTCCTATCTCGACCAGTGCGTCCAGATCCAGGCTCTGTCGGCCGATGCTTACTTCCAGCCGATTGCCCTGACTCCAATAGGCGCTCGCGCTGGTCAGCGCAAAACCATCTGTAACCGCCCGACTGATCCCGGCTCCTAGCGCATACTCGCCCTGCTCGGCGTGACCAGCAATCAGCGCCCAGGTGGTCAGACCGCCGCCAGCGCTGCCTTCGATCGAGCGCAGGCCGGAGGTCGCCAATAGTGCCCCGGAATCGGCCCAGGCGTTGCCTACGCAGGCGGCGCACATTGCGAACGTACATATAGCGGTAGTGAAGTTGGGGACTGGCATACTCACCCTTTGATGATACGCAATCGGACGCATTAGCGGATGCAGTGTTTTTTGGTGGGCGGTGCGGTCCGCGACGGGCTATTGGGACGAGCGGTAGTCGATCGCGATTTTATGGTGGTTGGGCAAACGCCAGAGGCGATGATAGCGCAGGGCTTCAAGGCCGTTGGCGCCGACTTCCCGGTGTTCCTGCACCCGCAAACCGGCGAGGAGTATGCGCTCGCCCGTACCGAGCGTAAAACCGGTCGCGGCTACGCCGGGTTCAGTTTCGATACCGACCCGGCCGTCACTGTGGAAGAGGACTTGGCGCGCCGCGATCTGACCATCAACGCGATGGCGCAGGACGATCAGGGCAACTTGGTCGATCCCTACGGTGGCGCGCGTGACCTTGAGCAGCGCTGGCTGCGCCACGTTTCGCCCGCCTTCGTCGAAGATCCCGTGCGCCTGCTGAGGGTCGCCCGTTTTGCTGCCCGTTTTGCGCCGCTGGGCTTTCGTGTCGCCCCGGAAACGCGCGCGCTGATGCGGCAAATGGTCGACAACGGCGAGATCGATCATTTGGTGTCCGAACGGGTATATGCCGAACTGCGTCGTGCGCTGGGTGAAGCCCGGCCCAGCGCGTTCATCCAGGTGCTACGTGCCTGCGGTGGCTTGTCGCGTTTGTTTCCGGAAGTGGCGGCGCTATACGGCGTGCCGCAAAGACGCAGCTGGCATCCGGAGATCGATGCCGGCTGGCACACCGAGTTGGTCCTTGAACAAGCGGCTTTGCTCGCTCCAGGGGACGACTTAGTGGGCTTCTGCGCGTTGACCCACGACTTGGGCAAGGCGCTGACGCCGGCAGAGCATCTGCCGGGTCATCCTGGACATGAGGGCGCCGGCGTGGCTCCGCTAGAAGCGCTGTGCGAACGCTTGAAGCCGCCGCGAGAACATCGTGAACTGGCGATACTGACCTGCAAGCATCACCTCACGCTGCATCGCTACGCCGAACTGCGCCCGGGAACTGCGCTGCGCCTGATCGAAGCCTTCGACGGCATGCGTCGACCGCAGCGACTGGAAGTCTTCGCACTGTCCTGCGAAGCGGATAAGCGCGGTCGTACCGGACTAGCCGATCAAAGCTATCCACAGGCCGCGCAAATGCTCGCTGAAGCCGCCGCAGCGAGGGCAGTGAGCACCGCACCGATCCTGGCCAAGGGCATCGTCGGATCGGCAATCGGCGAAGCGCTCAAGCAGGCGCGAACGATGGCGATTGCCGATACGCGGCGGGCGGCAGCTTAGCCGGCCGCGCCTGCGCGCAGCTTCTCAAACCGCTCTGCCAGCGCCACCCAGTGCGGCTTCGTGCATGTGTAGCTTGCCCAGCAGTACCGCGCCGGTGCGGCGTAAACGCGACACCACCGCGGCGTCGGCCAGCCGTTCACGCCGCGTGGCCATGCCTGCCGTAGTGACCAGGCCGGCGGCATCAATGTTGTCCTTGAGCGCATACGGGATTCCGTCAAGCGGATGCAGCGCCTTGCCCTCAGTGCGGCGCTGGTCGGAAACGCTGGCCGCGGCCACTGCACCTACACTGTCGACGCTGAGATAAGCGAGTAGCCGTGAGGGACACGAGTGAATAACTCACGCGAACCGCGTTGCAGCCCTTGCGTCTGCCGCTAGGCGCAGTGACGAAGGTCGGTGTGCTCTACGTAAGCGAAAGGGTTGCAACGACGCGGCAGGCGCAAGGGCCAGCGCCCTAATGGGACGGGCCTCCCGCTTTTCATAACAACGGGGCCGCCAGCTGCTTGCGCCTGATCTCAGACAAACCCCCTCGGACAATGTCCAACTTACTTCTGGAATTTTGGGGCAGCATGCTAGTCGCCGAAATAATCTCGGCACCACGCTACCAATGGCGGCACGCCTTCATCGATAGCGATCTTCGGCGCGTAGTCGAACAGTTCTTTGGCAGCTGTAGTGTCGGCATAGGTCTCGACCATGTCGCCAGGTTGCATGTCGGTGTATTGGCGCTGGATCGGTTGGCCCACAGATTGTTCGATCAGTTCGATAAAGCGCAGCAAATCCACCGGTTCTCCGCGGCCTAGGTTGAGTACCCGCAGCGGCGCGCCTAGCTCCGTGCCGGGCGCATTGTCCAAGGCCCCCAGCACGCCGCGGCTGATGTCCTCGACGTGGGTGAAATCACGCCGCATCTGTCCCTGGTTAAATACGGTAATCGGCCGACCAGCCAGACCCGCACGGGTGAACAGCAGCGGCGCCATATCTGGACGGCCCCACGGGCCGTAGACGGTGAAAAAGCGCAGCGCGGTCATTGGGATGCCGAATAGGTGCGCGTAGGCGTGCGCCATCAATTCGTTGGCGCCCTTGGTGGCCGCGTAAAGCGACACCGGCTGGCTGACTTTTTGGCTCTCGCGATACGGGATATCGGTCGTTGCGCCGTAGATTGATGAGGTGCTGGCGAAGGCCAAATGCTCAACTGGATATGCCCTGCAGGCCTCAATGATGTTGAGGAAAGCATCCACATTGGCGCGCAAGTACGCGCGCGGTGCCGCTAGCGAATAGCGCACGCCGGCCTGTGCGGCTAGATGCACGATGCGGTCGGGCTGGTGCTCGGCGAAAAGCCGATCGACCGCCGCCGCATCGGCGACGTCGACTTGTTGCACGTGCACATCAAGCGGTGTCAGCAGCGCCGCGACACGGTCGTGCTTGAGCTGCGGATCGTAGTAGTCGTTGAAGCTGTCTACGCCCACCACTCGATCGCCACGCTGCGCCAGCGCGCGAGATACGTAGGTGCCAATAAATCCGGCGGCGCCGGTCACCAGTACCTTATTCATCGGGAAGAAATATATTTCTCGCGGCGAATCTTCGGAACCGGCAACCCTGCCTGTTTGAGCTGCTCAAAGCAGGCGTCAACCATATTCGGGTTGCCGCACAAATAAGCAGTGTCGGTTTCCACGTTTGGCTGCAGGTCGCTCAATGCGTCCTGCACGTAGCCACGTCGATCCTCGGCCCAGCCGCAATCTCGCGGCTCCCGCGACAGACACGGGATAAAGCGGAACCAGGGATGTAACCGAGCAAAGGCCTCAAACTCTTTGGCGTAAAGCACCTCGCTGGCGTTACGTGAACCGAACAGCACAGCGACTTCGATACCGCGCTCTTCATGCGCCTGAGCTAGTCCGGGGAGCATTGCTCTATAGGGCGTGACTCCGGTGCCGGTGCCAATCAACAAATAGCGCTTGTTCTGGTCTTTGGGCTGCAGGCAGAAGCGGCCATAGGGCCCACTGACCTCGATCTGTTGACCCTCTAGTAGCGCAGACAGCAGCGCAGTCGCCGCTCCGCCTTCGACATAGGAAACGGCGATATCAAGCAACTCAGCGCCCGGTGAATTAGCTACCGAGTAACTGCGCTTGTTGGCCACCCCATCGATAGGGAAATGGATCTGCAGAAACTGGCCGGCGATGTAGGGCAGCGGTGCACCGTCGGATCGGGCGAAGCTGAGATGGCGGACGCTTGGCGCTAGCATGTGGCTGCTGCGCAGAGTGAGATTGAAGTGCTCAGGCATAGGCGATAGGCGCGGCGAATAGACCGGCGCGGGTCGGTTGCGCGGAAAGGGCGCCTATACTACGCGACCCGACGCGCTGTCGTCTCTCGCGCTCGGCCTTACCGGTTTTCATCATTCAGGTTTATATCTGTGAGCACATTCGCATTAGAAGCCCGTGGCCTAACCAAGACCTACGGCAATGGAGTACAGGCCCTAAGCGACGTTTCGCTGGAGGTCGAGCAGGGCGATTTCTTTGCCCTGCTTGGGCCCAACGGGGCCGGTAAATCAACGCTGATCGGAATAATCTCCTCCCTGGTCAACCTCGGCGGCGGTGACGTCAGCGTATTCGGCAATGATCTGCGCACCCAGCGTGGCGCGGTGAAGTCGATGATTGGATTGGTGCCGCAGGAGTTCAATTTCAATCAGTTCGAGAAGCCTTTTGACATTGTGGTCAATCAGGCCGGTTTCTACGGCGTTCCGCGCAAAGTCGCCGAACAGCGGGCCGAGAAGTATCTCAAGGCACTGACGCTGTGGGACAAGCGCGATGCAGTGAGTCGCACCTTATCTGGCGGCATGAAGCGGCGGTTGATGATTGCCCGTGCCATGGTCAACCAGCCGAAACTGCTGATCTTGGACGAGCCTACGGCCGGTGTGGACATCGAGATTCGCCGCTCTATGTGGGCCTATCTGCGTGAACTCAACCGCACAGGCACGACCGTCATTCTCACCACCCATTATCTAGAAGAGGCCGAGAGCCTGTGCCGCAACGTCGCCATTATTGACCACGGCACGATCATCAAGCGATCCAGCACCAAGGCCTTGCTGTCGACGCTGGATAGGGAGACCTTCGTGATGGACTTGGCCCAGCCGATCAGACTACTGCCCGAGATCGCCGGCTATCAGCTGCAGCGCCCGGATGACAGCTGCCTAGAGGTCGAGCTGCCGCGCGGGTCGGAGCTGAACCAGCTTTTCGCCGCGCTGGATAAGGTCGGGATCAAGGTGGTATCGATGCGCAACAAGTCCAATCGACTCGAAGAACTGTTTATGCGGCTGACCAGCAAAGAGGAGGCAGCATGAAGTTGTTCACTGAGCCAAGCGACAACATGGTTCGGAGCGCTCTGGTTTTTCTCTCAGCTCTCAGCCCTCAGCCCTCAGCCCTTCTGCGCTCATGAACATCCACTGGGTCGCTTTTTCCACCATCGTGCGTCGCGAAGTCGTCCGCATCTTGCGCATCTGGCCGCAGACGCTGGTACCGCCGGCGATAATGATGACCCTGTATTTCGTCATCTTCGGCAACTTGATCGGGAGCCGTATAGGCGAGATGGGTGGCTATCGCTACATGGAGTTCATCGTCCCCGGTCTGGTGATGATGAGCGTAATTACCA
>QIMA01000321.1 GCA_003233535.1 Rhodanobacteraceae bacterium | reverse complement strand
GTCGGGTGTATGAACCACTACACCGCTCCTGCGGAAAAATCACTGGCCTACCAATGTCCTGCGCGATCATCGCGCGAGTTCATGAAACATCCGGGTTAAGAGGCTGTATTCCAAGGGTGCCGGTCGAGCGGTACGGCATCCTGTTGATATAGGCGCTGTTCAATGTAACGGCACTCCGGGAGACGGGCGCGAAATTGAATCGGTTGCAATTGTTATGATCAAACGCTCGCTATGCCACTGGGCGCATTAAACCATGCCACAAGCTTCCTCTGCTGTCCGCTCGCTGCTCATGCTGGTGCTTGCCCCAGGCGTCGTTTCGGCACAGCAACCGCTCGCTGATTCAGCCTCGGCAAGCGGTGATGCGCGCTACCCCTGGAACTATGAGGGTGTCCTTAAACGGCAGCCTCGGCCAACCGCGATTGCGGGGGCCTGCGCCGCACCCACTAGCGAACCGCGAGTGCTGATTGCCGGCGACAGCTGGGCTCAGTACATGTGGGATGACGACGCCCACAACGAGATATTCGACAAGTTCGGTCATGCCGATAAGCGCGCCGTTAGCCGTTCCTTGGGTTCGAATCCGGGCGCTGGCTATAGCGGTCCAGAATACGCGATATCGGGAAGTGAAGCCCGCGAGTGGGTGGATCGCGCCAACTTCCCGTGGGTCGATAACGTCATCGCCGAACTGCAGAACGAGCCGACAATCGACACCGTCGTGTTTAGTCTGGGCGGCAACGATGTACTCGCGGGTCGCTCAGGCGGCGGCTGGTACAAGGACATGGACTTAGACCAGCCAGGATCGGAAGAAGCGCTGTTTACGCAGATCCTGGATCACAGCACGCAGATTACCGACGCAGTTTTGGCCACACGCCCCAGTTTGGACGTACTGGTGTCGAGCTACGAATATCCCAATTTCAACGTGTCGGTGCTTTGGTGCTGGGTCTTTGCCTGCCCCAAGCGGGATGATCTCAGTCGTGACCCGAACAACGGTTTGGTCACCGATGCCGAGCTGAACGCAATGAATCTGGACGTGGAAAGCCGGCGCATTGCCTGGACGAACGCGAATCCACGTCGCTACTTTGATCACGGTGTGGGTGAAATGCACTACTACTACGGCGATGGCGTTGCCGCGCCTGGAGTGCTGCCCCGACCTGGGCAAATGGCGCCAGACTATTTGCCGTTTCCCGCCGGGAATCCGGCCAGACCCGCACTGCGGGAGAATTTCCGTGTGGTCTCCGGCATCCCCGCAGACCCGATTCATCTCGACGCAGAAGGGTATCTGTACAAGGTCGCGGTGCAAGCCGAGAGCTACTTTTTTCCTCGATTTCGGGCTACGCCTGGGCTGACTTTGCAGTCTGAGGGTGGCCTGCGAGACGGCTGGACTGACGGCGTAACCCTCGGCACCAACGCGATCGCGGTCGGCGATGACGGTACGCGTTCCACTTACGGCCTGATTTCATTCGATACCAGCGCCATTGCCGCAGACGCAGCGATTGCCGGTGCCAGCTTGTACCTGCTTCAGGATGCGCGCAGCGGCGCGAATCCCTTTACCAGCGGCAATCTTGGTCAGCCTCAGCTAGACGTAGCCAACGGCAGTTTCGGTGCGCCAGAGGTTGAGCTGTCCGATGCCTCGGCGAGTGCGGATGCGAGCGATGTCGGCTGTTTCGTGGGCAGCGCCAATGAGCGCTACTACGCGTTGCGCATCGACCTCAATGCCGCCGGATTGGCAGTGATTAACCGGGGCGGTATTACCCAGTTGCGAATCTCATTCGCCGGGGTGGATGCTGGATTGGATCGCGTGGAGTTTATGGACGGCGATGCCGTGTTGGCGGCGCAGGCTGCTGTCCATCAACGCTTCGAGACTGTTGAGGAGCTTCAACGCGACGGCAGCATCGTCACTCGCGTGGTCTTGGGATCGGCCCTGGAACACCGTGGTTTAGCTGAGGTTATGGGCAGCGCTAAGCCATTTTTAGATATCCAGTTCAGCGGGCCGCTTTTCGCTGACGGATTTGAGCTGCAGTGATGGGTGCAGTCAGGGCGGAGGCGCGCAGCTCTCGACCTCAGCCCGATGCGGCGCTGGCTAAGACAAACCGCTAGCCGCGCATCAGTCCGTTCGCGGCCAGCGCGTAGACGAACCCTACCGGAACCAGCAGTAGTCCGATCGTGGTCCAGCCGCTTAGTGGCGCTGCGACCAGATGGAGAAGGGCGGAGAGCGCCGAACAGATGGCGGCGAACTTGCTCAGTGTGGGGCTGTGGCTCATCACAATATTCCTCGGCAATCAGTGCGGCCTGTACCGAACGCGCGCCCTGGCCAAGGTCGGTATGCGGTGCAATGAGCGTGATCCCTGCCGGCCCAGTCTTGACCCAGGCGTTAAAGCTGGCCTCGCCTTCGCCAATCCATCCAGTAGCGGACTGCTATGCGGCTTACGCACCGTGTGTACGCCAAAGGCCACACCGCCAGCGATCACCGCGGAGCCGACTAAGAAACTGCGTCGTGTGACCTTCTTGAACGTGCTCACCTACTCGCCCCGCAGCTTGCTGGCCGCGGTCTTCACCGCTTGGCCGTTCACAAAAACTGTACACGCGCCGCACTGCGCACCCTTAAGCCTCCTGCAGCGCCGATAGCTGTTCCTGCAGCTGCACTATGACGCTCTCCCAGTGCCGTGGACTATCGAACCACGGAAAGGCCATCGGAAAAGCAGGGTCGTGCCAGCGCCGGGCTAGCCAGCCGTTGAAGTGCAGCAGCCGCAGCGTGCGCAGCGGCTCAATTAGCTGCAGCTCGGATCGATTGAAGTCGCGAAACTCTTCGTAACCCTCAAGTAGCCATTCGACCTGATCTCGACGGTCATCTCGCTCGCCGGAAAGCAGCATCCACAGGTCTTGGATCGCCGGGCCGGTGAGGCAGTCGTCCAGGTCTACGATCCACAGATGTTTGTCGCGAAAGAGCAAGTTGCCGAGGTGCAAATCACCATGCAGGCGCAGCTGACGCGGATGGTCGGCGCGCTCCCAGGCGGCCTCCAAGTGGGGAAACAGCGCATCGGTTAGCGTGACGAAGCTGCGCCGCAGGCTCTCTGGCACCCAATGCTGATTAACCAGGAAATCGACCGGCGCGCGGCCGTGAGACTGGATAGAAAGTGTGGGGCGGTGCTTGAAGCGATCGCGTACCCCGGTGCTGTGCATGCGCGCGATCGTCCGCCCAAGCATGGTCAGCGTGGCGCGATCATCCACTTCTGGCGCGTGACCGCTGCGGCGCGGAAACAGGGCAAAGCGGTAGTCCTCGTGTCTGTGCAGCGTGCTGCCGTTGATCTGCATGGGAGCAACGATTTCCAGACCGTTGTCCACCAGTTCTGCGGAGAAAGCGTGCTCCTCCATAATGCCCTCATCGGTCCAGCGACCGGGGCGATAGAACTTAGCGATGATCGGCGTTTGCTCATCGATGCCGATCTGATAGACACGGTTCTCATAGCTGTTGAGTGCCTGCACGCGGCCATCGGTTACTAGGCCCAGCGATTCGACGGCGTCCAACACACAGTCTGGATTGAGTCCGGAATAGGGCGTGTCAGCTGGATTCGAAACCGGTGTTTCCGGTTCGACGTTGGCCACTAGTCGGCAAGTCCATAGTGGGCGTGAATCAGGTCTACGCGATCGCCGCCAGGATGTCTGAGCATAAACAGGTTGTCGTAGTCGGTTTCACCGATGTTCGGCTCGCTGCCACCTAGCGCTGCGATCAGCGGCGGTATGGTGTTGCTGTGTCCGACCACCAGGATCGGGCCGGGTTCGGAGACCTTAGCGATGGCGGCTGCGACGTCTATCGCATACTGTTTGGCGTCACCCTCAATCGGGATAATGGTGACTTTGACATTGGCCAGTGCGGCGATTGGTGCAGCGGTAAGCTGAGTACGCCGATAGGGGCTGGCGAATACAGCCACAGGCAAGCTGTCGCTGAGCGTGTCGCTCAGAGCCTGGGCGCGTTGCTGTCCTTGCTCCGACAATGTCGGATCGCGCGGATCATCCTTGGCCTTCTCAGCGTGTCTGACCATGATAACGAGGGAGTCGTTGGCCCCGCTGGCTGCAAGCTGACTTGACGCGACGAGGAAAACCGACAAAGCGATGACCGTTGCGGCAGTGATGCGCATATTGCGGCTCCTAGTGTGGTGTCCCAGAAGTAAGTTGATGAGATTTCCGATGGATTGAGTTCGTCAGACTGGGCGCAAGGAGCTGGCATAGCACCGCTATGGCTGCGACGAGCAATGACGTATCAGGGCTCAAGACGCGGAAACAGCTCCAGTTTCTTTTGGACACTACACTAAGCTGAGCTTGCGCAGGGTAGCGCGGCTCGCACTAGCCCGGGATTTCATAAACTTCACGCGCCCTCGCTAGGCCCTTGATCGCCCAGCGACTTTTCCTCAGTCGGGTGTATGAACCGCTACACCGCTCCCTTTCTTGAAAAAACACTGTGAAAAACCACTGGCCTACCAATGCCCTGCGCGAGCATCGCGCGAGTTCATGAAATACCCGGACGCGCGAGTGGTTTTCGTACACACTGCAACCGCGACACGGCGCATATGGCTGGTCAGATCGACCCCGGATGGGGTAACGCTGAGCTGCGCGTGCCATCGCGCCAGGAGGGCCCATGGCAGGAACGCGATACCGACCACCTACGCCAGATCCCAGCCCATACGTCACGCGTGAGGGCTTTGAGCGGCTGCGTGCAGAGCACAATGAGCTGTGGAAGCGCTTGCGTCCGGAGGTGGTGCGCGCGCTTAGCGAAGCGGCCGCAGAGGGCGATCGTTCGGAAAACGCCGAATATCAGTATCGAAAGAAGCAACTCGGCGAGATTGACCGGCGGGTTCGCTATCTCAATCGGCGCCTGGACCGATTAAGAATAGTCGAAGAGCCGCCCACCGACCCGCGTCGCGTCTACTTCAGTGCATGGGTGGAAGTAGAAGATGATGACGGCAAGGTGCACCGCTGGCGCCTCGTCGGCCCGGATGAAATTGATCCCAGAAAAGGCTTCATCAGCATTGATTCACCGCTTGCCAGGGCACTGCTAGGTAAGCGCGTAGACGACGAGTTTGAGGTTGAGCTACCGGGTGGCGTCGGTGGCTACTGCCTGATGGCCGTTAGTTACGAAGCTAGCTAATCGGACCAAGACGCTAGCGGTGCATTGCTGGCTTCAATCACTGCGCCGCCCAAGCATTCATCGCCTTCGTAGAGCACCAGCGACTGACCAGGGGTGGCCGCACGTTGCGCCTGCGCGAACGTCACTGTCCAGCTGCCGTCATCTTGCACGCTAACGGAGCAGGCTTGATCGGGTTGGCGATAGCGGGTCTTGGCCATGCAGTTGAATTCGCGTGCTGGCGCGGCACCGCTAATGAAATGCCCAGGGCCGGAGCGCAGCTGTGTAGCGAATAGAGCAGGGTGGTTGACGCCTTGGCCGACCACCAATGCGTTGTCAGTCGCTCGCTTGTGCAGCACATACCAAGGTTCACCAGTACCGCTGCTTTGCCCGCCTAAGCCGAGACCACCGCGTTGACCCAAGGTGTAAAACGGCAAGCCCTGATGCTCACCCAGTTGATTGCCGTCGGTGTCTACCATCGGACCAGCCGATTTTTCCAAGAACCGCTGCAGAAACGGGCGGTGCTTCTGTTCACCAATGAAGCAAATACCAGTTGAGTCGCGCTTGGCGGCCACCGGAATTTGGGCATTTTCCGCCAGCGTCCGCACCTCGCTCTTGATCAGCTCGCCCAGTGGAAACTCAGCTAAGTTGAGCTGACCCTGGTCCAGCAGATGCAGAAAATAGCTCTGATCTTTGCCTGGGTCGCGGCCCTTGAGTAGTTTGGTCAGCTTGCCTACACGCGCCACTCGGGCGTAATGGCCAGTAGCGATGCGCTCGGCGCCATTTTCTCTAGCTACGTCGGCGAAGGCGCTAAATTTCACCTCTTTGTTGCACAACACGTCGGGGTTCGGGGTGCGGCCGGCGCGGTGTTCGGCCAGAAAATGCTCGAACACCCGATCCCAGTAGTCGACCGATAGATTGCGCACCTGAAACTTAATTCCCAGGTGCTCTGCGACGGCTGCGGCGTCACGTGCGTCGATCTCCGCGGGGCATTCGCCGTCTGCGTCATCGAGTTCCCAGTTGTGCATAAAGATCGCAGTCGGCGATCGTCCTGCCTGTTGCAGCAACATTGCAGTGACAGCGGAATCGACACCGCCAGACAATCCCACGACTACCGAAGGACTCGTGCTCACAGGTGTGCCAGCAGGTCCAGTTCCACCCGTCGACCGCCGAGATAGTCGTCGATACTGCGCAGTACCATCTCCGAACGGAGGCGCTGTGTTTGTGCGATTTCATCTCGAGTTAACCAAACCGCGCGCAAAATGCCGACGTCGAGGTCGCGATCGGCACGCTCTGTGATGAGCTTGGCGGCGAACGTAAAGCGTACGAAATGGCGCCCACGAACGTCTAGCTGATAGATGCCGACGAGGGCGTAAGGCTCGACGTCGCACCCAGTTTCTTCCAGAGTCTCTCGCTTGGCGGCCTCAACCAGTGTCTCATTGGGGTCCAAATGCCCGGCGGGCTGGTTGAACACCGGCTTGCCGCCGATCAGTTCTTCGACCAGCAGGTAGCGACCGTCACGCTCGACTACCGTAGCGACTGTCACTCTAGGCTTGAACGTGGAATTGGATCGGCTGACATTTGCCGCCGGGGACGTTGTGCTATCGCTCAAACTCGGTCTCTGTCTGTGTTGACCGCCAAGAATAACGTGCCGACGGCCCGATTCAATCTGAATTGTTGTCTAGGCGGTGAAATGATGACACTTGAAGCACGGGTGCAGTGGCTATACTTCTAGCACACGTATACGACGCTCGGTATGGACCACATTGCTACTTATGAGTTCACCTGATTCACCCGAAAAGCCAGAGAAGCCGGAACACGACATAGGAGTCGTCGTCGAAGCGGCGCAGCCAGAGCTAGACGAGCCGCGCTTGTATAAGGTGCTCTTGCTCAACGACGACTTCACGCCGATGGACTTTGTGATTGTCATTCTTGAGACCTTTTTCACAATGAACAAGGAGACGGCGACGCAGGTCATGCTGCACGTTCATACCCGCGGCAAAGGTGTGTGTGGCGTATTTAGTCGACAGATCGCGGAGACCAAGGTAAATCAAGTGAATGCATTCTCCCAGGCGCATCAGCATCCGCTACTGTGTTCGATGGAGGAAGCTTAAGTGTCACTGTCAGTTCCCTGTTTAGCCATTTTGAAAGCAGGATCGGCCGCTATAGTGGCCCGTGGTGAAAGGAGGTAAATGGCCCATGTTCAGTAAGGATCTAGAACTCAGCATTAGTCAGTGCCTGAACGAGGCACGCTCTAAGCGTCACGAGTTCACTACGGTTGAGCATTTACTGCTGGCACTGATGGACAATCCCGCTGCCGTGCAAGTACTCAAGGTTTGTGGCGCGGACACACAGCGCCTGACCGCCGAGGTGAGCAAAGTGATCGAGGACACCGTGCCGGTGTTGCCCGAAGGTGACGAGCGCGATACGCAGCCCACGCTGGGCTTTCAGCGCGTGCTGCAGCGGGCCCTTTACCACGTGCAGTCATCGGGACGTAAAGAGGTGACCGGCGCCAACGTGCTGGTGGCCATCTTTGCCGAGAAGGATTCGCACGCGGCCTATTTGCTCCAGCAGAACGGTGTGACTCGGTTAGACGTGGTCAATTACATCTCACACGGCATCACCAAAACTGGCTCCGAGCCAGCCGCTGAGGCCGAGCAAAGCGAAGGTGAAGGCGAGAACGCTGAGCGTAAAAGCGCGCTGGAAAACTATGCCAGTAACCTCAACGAGATGGCAGAACAAGGCCGGATCGATCCACTTATAGGTAGGGCCGACGAAATTGAAAGAACCGTGCAGATCCTGTGCCGGCGACGTAAGAATAATCCGCTTTACGTCGGTGAGGCTGGCGTGGGCAAGACCGCTTTGGCCGAGGGTTTGGCCAAGCGTATCTTTGACAAGGAAGTGCCTGAGATCCTCCTCGACTCGATCATCTTTGCCCTCGATCTAGGCGCCCTGGTTGCCGGAACCAAGTATCGCGGCGACTTCGAAAAGCGTCTTAAGCAGGTCATGGCGGAGCTGAAGAAAATCCCTAAGGCGATACTCTTCATCGACGAAATTCACACGATCATTGGCGCGGGATCGGCCTCTGGTGGGGTGATGGATGCCTCCAATTTGCTCAAGCCGATGCTCGGCTCTGGTGAACTACGCTGCATTGGGTCGACCACCTATCAAGAATTCCGTGGCGTATTCGAAAAAGACCGCGCCCTGACTCGACGCTTCCAGAAGATCGACGTCAGTGAGCCCAGTATTGGCGAAACCATCGACATACTGCGCGGACTGAAGTCACGCTTCGAGGAGCACCACAGCGTGGAGTACTCACCCGAAGCACTTCAGGCCGCGGTTGAGTTAAGCGTCAAGCACATTCATGACCGCTTTTTGCCAGACAAGGCGATTGACGTGATCGATGAGGCCGGTGCTCGCCAGCGGCTGCAGGCTGAAGACGAACGCAAGCAGGTGATAGACGTCGAGGAAGTGGAGTACATCATTTCCAAGATGGCGCGGATTCCAGCTAAGCACGTGACCGTGTCCGACAAAGAAGTGCTGCGCAACCTCGATCGCAACCTGAAAATGGTCGTATTCGGCCAGGACCCGGCCATCGATTCGCTGGCTGCAGCGATCAAGATGGCTCGCTCTGGATTGGGTGATCCAAACAAGCCCATCGGCTCGTTTTTGCTGGCCGGACCCACCGGCGTGGGCAAAACCGAAGTAACTCGGCAGCTAGCGATGTCGCTGGGCATTGAGTTGGTGCGTTTTGACATGAGCGAATACATGGAGGCGCACAGCGTATCCAGACTGGTCGGCGCGCCTCCGGGCTACGTTGGCTTTGATCAGGGTGGATTGCTCACCGAAGCAGTCAATAAGCATCCGCATGCGGTGCTGTTGCTTGATGAGGTCGAGAAGGCGCATCCGGACGTGTTTAACCTGCTCCTGCAGGTCATGGACCGCGGCGTTCTGACTGACACCAACGGACGTGAAGCCAATTTCCGTTCTGTGGTCGTGGTCTTAACGACTAATGCAGGCGCGGCCCTGGCGGCGCGGCGCACGGTTGGCTTTGTCGAGCAAGATCATTCCACCGATGCGATGGAGTCTATTCGGAAGGCCTTTACGCCGGAGTTCCGTAATCGACTGGATGCGATTATTCAGTTCCAGTCCCTGGAGCTCGACACCATATTGCGCGTGGTCGACAAGTTCGTTATTGAGCTGGAAACGCAGCTTGCGGACAAACAGGTGACCTTGGTCGTCGATGACAAGGCGCGTGCGTGGTTGGCTGAACGTGGTTTCGATCCGCAGATGGGGGCTCGTCCGATGGCGCGAGTCATTCAGGAGCACATCAAACGACCGCTCGCCGACGAACTGTTGTTTGGTGCATTGGAGGGCGGCGGTAAGGTTGTGGTCAGCGAAATTGATGGCAAACTCACCGTGGCCGCTCAACCGATGGCCAAGGAATTGGTGCCGGCTTAGAGTCGGCGCAGCCACGTCGTCAACGCTGAGGGTTTGGTCGGACAATGCCAACCGTTCGGCGGAAATCGCGCAATCCACTACTGCGGCGACGGCAGTGGTGGCAGTATTCTGACTGGCCTAACCAACAAGAGGCAAACTGCCGAGATGAGCGCCGAAAAACGACGACATCCGCGTATCGGGCTGAGTTCGGCAGCCGTGCTGGTAGCACCCGCAGAGGGCGGCTACCTGACAGGCGTCGAAGATGTCTCCGCAGGCGGGGCTAGGGTAGTTCGACCCGCACTGTGGCCGGAGCTCGACAACAGCGTGGAGCAATTCAAGCTGTACTTTATCTTCGACCAGGACACCGTGTTGGCGCTGCGCTCGCGTATGGTGCGTGCCGGACCGGATCATCTGGCCTTTGTCTTCGAAGCTGGCCAAGAGTCCGCCGTGGACGAATTGCTTTACGAGAGCCGTTTCCTCACGACGTGAATGCGGCCTCGGCGCCGTCAACTGTCGCAAGGTGTGCGAGTGGAGTCAGCCCTGGCCACATCAGTTCGACTCGCGCCCGTCGCCAAACAGCAATTGGTCCAGGTCCAGGGTCGCTGGCTGCTGCATTCGCACGCGCCCATTGTGAACCTCCACACCTTCAGCGTGGAGCCGCTGGCACTGCTTGTTGAATCCGTCGCTATCGACCGGGAAGGCTATTTTGCCATCTGCTTTGAGCACGCGGTGCCAAGGTAAACCGTGGCCCTCGGGCAGCTGTGATAGACACCTGGCGGCCCAGCGCGCCCCACGAGGGCGGCCACAGCGCGCGGCGAGAGCGCCATAGCTGATCACGCTGCCGCTGGGAATTGCCCGCAACTGAGCAATTAGCTGCTCAAACGCGGCGTTGGGCTCCTGAGTTGCTACCATAGCCGGATCGTCCATAGAGCCCATCACCCGTGCAAAGTTTTGAAGACGTACGCAGTCATGTCGCATCCCGCTGGTCGTTGCGAGCCAACGAACCGTACCTGATCAGCCTGGACCTGAAAACGACGGAGGGTCGCAAGCAGGGCGTTTACCTGGCCGAGATCAACACCGACGACGGCGCACCGATGCTCCGGATCAGCACCCCGGTTGCACCCATGGGATCACTGGATGGCCAGCGCTGTCTGCGCTTTAACTGGGAGCAGCGGATCGGTTTCTTGGCGCTCAGCGATCTAGATGGCGAGCCTTTCCTGCAGCTCTGCGAAAACCGCCGTTATGTTGGCTTGGATGAGCAAGAAGTTGATCGAGTCATTCACGAAATGGGTGTACTCGCCGACAGCCTCGAAAATTCGCTGCTGGCCGGACAAGACCTGACCTGATTGGCAGGAGCTAGCCGCGGCTAGCGCGCTGCCCCCGACGTTCGATTCGTGCTTGGAGAGTATTCCCACGGTGCCCGCAGAAATTGTATTTGTGTTCGGATTGATTCTGCTAAACGGACTGTTCGCGTTATCGGAGATGGCGGTAATTACCGCGCGCAAAAGCCGACTCAAACAGATGGCGGTCACCAGTCGTGGTGCCCGCGCTGCGCTCCGCTTGGTCGAGCATCCGCATGATTTCCTAGCCACGGTGCAGGTGGGAATCACCCTGGTGGCGATTCTCACCGGCCTGCTTGGCGGTCGTAGTCTGGGTCTGATCATCTACGGCTGGTTGAACAAGCTGGGGTGGGAGGGGCAGTCGGTTGAACAAACGTCGATTGTAGTTAGCGTCGTATTTATCACTTTCCTGACCATTCTCTTCGGCGAATTGGTGCCCAAGCGCTTGGGCATGTTGGCGTCAGAAAAAGTCGCTGCGCGAATCGCACCGCCGTTGGAGCTGTTGTCCAAGATCTGTCATCCGCTCGTGGTCACGTTGTCGAGTGCAAGCAAGGCGATTGTGTGGCTATTCGGCGTGCGCGGTCGACTCTCCAGTCGAGTGAGCGAGGAAGAAATCCGCCTCCTGGTTGCAGAGAGTGCGGAGCAGGGCGTGATTGAGCCGGTAGAACGCGGCATGGTTAACCGTGTGTTGCGCTTGGGCGACCGTCCGGTGGAAGCGCTGATGACGCCGCGCCGCAAGATTTCTTGGTTAGATAGCCAAGCTTCGCAGGAAGACAATCTGGCGACCATGCATTCGACGCCGTACTCGCGTTATCCGGTCAAATGCGGTAGCGATGCTGAAGTCATCGGTGTGGTCGAGGTCAAATCATTGGTTGAAAGTTTGACCAAAAATCAACAAGCGGACTTGTTCTCGGCGATGGTTGCTCCGGTCTATGTGCCTGAGGGCACGCCGGCATTGACCTTGATCGCGCGCTTCCGTGATGCCGAATCGCAGATGGCGCTGGTGGTTGACGAGTATGGGGACATCGTCGGCATGTTGACCGCAGATGACGTACTCAGTGCCGTTCTGGGCACTGCGGCGCATGCCAAGCAGTCGCCTGATTCGCCGTTGGTTAGACGTCCAGACGGCAGCTTGCTCGTCGCTGGAGCTCTGCCGACCGAGGAATTGCGAGAGGCGCTAGGCGTCATCGAATTAGAACAAGAGCAGGACGAATATCACACGGTGGCAGGGATGATTATGGCGCAGTTTGGCCATGTTCCTCGGGTCGGTGAGGCGTTGGAGTGGGGTAGCGTGCGTTTTGAGGTTGTCGCTCTAGACGGCGCACATATTGAGCGCCTACTAGTGACCCCGCTGCAGCCTGCGGATGAAGATTCAGAGGCGGGTGTATAGAGCGCTTCCTAGCCCGGGTATTTCATAAACTTCACGCGCCCTTGTTAGGCCCTTGA
>QIMA01000536.1 GCA_003233535.1 Rhodanobacteraceae bacterium | reverse complement strand
AAGCGCAGTTGCCGACACGCACTCGCGCCGGCCGTTCTTGCTATCGCAGGCCTCTACCCGGCCCTCAGGTAGCCCCCAAGAAATCCCGTTTACCCACCCGGAGTCCGTTATGACGAAGGATCGCGTAGGTCATGCTCAGATGGAAATAGAAGTTTGGCAGCACGAAAAACTGCAGATAGGGCAGGCCCTTGAAGTCCATCGTCTGTGCACCGATCAACAGTTGGATGTCGCGATCTTCAGAACCGTTCAACTGATCCGGCACGAATGCGCGCATGTGCGCTAACGCGCGCTCTATCCGATCCTGCAGCTGCGCAAAACTCGTTTCGGTATCTTCCCATTTCGGTACTTCGGATCCAGCCAAGCGGCTGCAACAGCCTTTGGCCATATCGGTTGCGATCTGCACCTGACGAACCAGCGGAAACATATCCGGGGCCAAGCGTGCGTTGAGCAGGACGTTCGGGTCGATACCGCGCTCTTCAGCATCGGTCGCGGCCTTCGCCAAGATCTTGCTAGTGGCGCCGAGCATCCGTTCGAAAACGGGAATCGATGAGGCATACATTGAGCTGGACATGGTTGCTCCTAGTCTGAAACGAACGAATGTGTGTGAGGTGGATGGGGGCGAAACCAGAGGACTAAATAGGCCAAGCACTGGGAACCTCCCGAGCCGCGTGAGTTGTTCAGTGTGTCCCCAGGGGGCCGCATCGCGCCAGAGCCAGAATGGACGTGCACGCAGGCATACACGCCAGCGGCTCAGTACCAGTCCAACGGATCTACATCCAGCGTCCAGTGTACGGAGCCACGCAAGCGGCGCAGTTTCTCTAACCAGCTCTGCAACAGCGTGTGCAGCGTGTCGCGGCGATCAGACATCAACAGGATCTGACCGCGCTCGCGATTGGCACGACGAGCCATCGGTGGCGTCAGCGGGCCAAACACCTCCAGCCCGGCCACCAGCTCGGTGCGTGCCTTATCCGCGGCCACCTGCAGAAACTCGTCCAGACGTGAGCGTTGCGGTGCATCGGCCCGCAGTAATGCGCTGTGTGCGTACGGCGGCATTCGCGCCATTCGCCGTTCTTCAAGCGCGGTACGAGCGAAGCTGGAATATCCTTCCATGAGCAACTGCTTTAGCACCAGATGCTCGGGGTGCGCCGTTTCCAGGACGACTAGGCCTTGGGCATCGCGGCGCCCTGCTCGACCGGCGACCTGAATCAGCAACTGGCCCAAACGTTCCGTTGAGCGAAAGTCGACACCGTGTAGAGCCTCATCCAGCTGACACACGACCACCAAACTGAGCCTTGGCAGGTCGTGTCCCTTGGCCAGCATCTGGGTGCCCACAATAATCGCCGCACCGCCCTCGCGTAGCGCGGCCAATCCAGATTCGCGTGCCCCCTTGCGCGCCACCGTGTCGCGATCGAAACGGACGATGGTGTTTTGCGGAAATTCCTTGGCCAGCGCGTCTTCCACTCGTTCCGTACCGACCCCCAGTGGATGCAAAGCCAGCCCGGCACACTCCGGGCAGCTAGCTGGGGTTTGCTGCTGCTTACCGCAGTGATGACAGCGCAAACGGCCTTCGGCCCGGTGAATCACCATCCGCGCATCGCATTCGGTGCACTGCGCCTGCCAACCGCAGTCTCTACAGATAAGGACGGGCGCAAAGCCGCGGCGATTGCGAAACACCAAAACTTGCTGGTCACGCGCCAAGTGCTCGGAGATCAGCTGCACCGCCTGCTTACCAATCACCGACTTGTGCGGCGCCTGGGACAGATCCTCCACCCACCAGCGCGGTTCAGGAGCCCCGCCCACGCGCACGCTGAGAGCGACCGACTTGATGCGTCCGCGCTGGCAGTTAGCCAGACTCTCAAACGAAGGTGTCGCCGACCCCAACACCACCGGAATAGACAGTTTACTGGCTCTGACTAGAGCCATATCGCGAGCGTGATAGCGCACGCCTTCCTGCTGCTTGTACGCAGCGTCATGCTCCTCATCGACCACGATTAAACCCAACTTGGGCAACGGTGCCCAAAGCGCCGAACGCGTTCCTACGACGATGTCCGCCTGCCCATCGGCCACCGCGCGATGTGCCAACAGGCGTTCGCCTTCAGCCAGTTCGGAGTGGAGCACAACGATTTGGCCGTCAACCTGGCGCTGAGCGCGGTCGACCATTTGCGGCACTAACCCAATCTCCGGCACCAGGATCAGTACCGTCTTGCCTCGGGCCAACACCTGCCGCGCGAGGGCCAAGAACACTTCGGTCTTGCCGCTACCGGTGACGCCGTCCAACAGCCACGGTTGATAGCCCTGATCGAACTTGATCGATGCAACGGCGGCCGCTTGCTCAGTCTCCAGCGTCGGCAAGCTTGCCGCCTTGCCGCGCACACCGGTAGGCAGTTCACAGCGTTCGACCAGTTCGCGCCGCTCTAACTGGCGCAACGCGGTTGCCGCTTTAGGCAACTGGGCAATTAATTCAGCTTGTGCAGTCCACTGCTCCGAGAGCATTTCTAGCAGTTCTGTTTGCAACTCCGTGCGCGCTTGGCTGCTGTCCGCCCCGCTGTCCGCCCCGCCGTCAGCCCCGCCGTCAGCAATTAGACGTCGCCAGCCCAACGGTGCGCGGGTTCCTGGCAAGCGCACTCTGCGCAGCGCCGCCGGCAGCGCCATGCTCAGCACCTCGCCCTGCCCTCGGTGATAGTAGCGGGCAACAAAATTGAGGCTTTGCCACAGCTCCTCGGTGAACCAAGGTCGCTCGTCTAGCAGCGCAATTAGCGGCTTCAGCTCACGCGTATTGTCCGGATCCAACGGCCCGATGCCCACCACATAGCCGACACACTCTCTGCGACCAAACTCAACCAGCACCCGCGCGCCAACTTGAGGGCGAAATTCACCCGCCAAATAGTCGAACGGGCCCGGTACAGGCGTCGCAAAGGCGACTTGTGCGGTCCAATCAGTCACTTAGGCCCAACCCAGCCGCACAAGGTCGCCAAACGCCCGCGTGAACCGTGTCGCCGCGCACACTTATGCACATCGCGGCCCGGGTTAAACCGTCCCTTAGGAATTCTGCCAAGCGCTTATCGAGCATAATTAAAAAATTCTTAAGTAGTTGATTTATCTAGTAATCGATGAACTGATCATAAAAGTGTCACAAAGCGCAAAGCCCCGTCACTGCTGGCCTACGGCCTTGCGGACGAAGGTTCTCCACAGACTTATCCACAGGCCGTGTGGACAACTCGTAACATTCCCTACAGGACAAGGACTTACCGTGATTTGCTGAACTTTTGTTCACATAGTGTCTATAAGTGACGCTTTGCGTCAGCGGCTTCAAGCGCGCACTGCAACGACTTGCTAGAGCGTTCTCAAAACCCGGCTTTACGACGCTCCAATCACCTCAGTATGAGGCCATCGGCGATCGGCTTCTACGCTTAGCCGCTGTCTGCATTGGAGTCAACCGAAATGATGCTGGAGCGTTCAGTGCTAGAGGTAGGCAACAGCACAGGCACAGCAACCACTATGATTGGACACGTCCTGGAATCAAGGTCCATGGTCATGGCAGAACCGGCGACGAGCAGCGCCACCGCACAACGCGCCGCGCTCGACCGCTTCTTACGTGAGGTTGAACGCAAAGCGCTGCGCATGGCAGAGCTAGGCACACGCAATCGCGAAGACGCCATGGATTTGGTCCAAGAAGCGATGCTCGGATTCGTGCGCAGCTACGGACACAAGCCAAACGCCGAGTGGGCGCCGCTGTTTTACCGAGTCCTGGACAGCCGCCTGCTGGACTTCCACCGTCGTCAGACTGTACGCAAGCGCTGGCGCGTTTGGCTGCGGCCGGGAGCTGACGCTGATGACAATGCGGTCGACCCGTTAGAGCAGGCGCCAACTCCAGAAACCTTGGGGCCGCCGGCGCAGGCGCAGGGCCAGGAAGCTATTAGCGAACTGGACCGCGCCCTGTCCCTGCTTCCACCTAGGCAGCGCCAAGCCTTTCTGCTGCGGATGTGGGAAGGCTTTGATGGGGCAATGACTGCAGGCATCATGGGCTGCTCTGAAGGCAGCGTCAAAACCCACCTGTCGCGAGCCATGCACAGCCTACGCGACCAATTGGAGGCATATCGATGAGTGCCAACAAAGCCCCTGACCCAGACTACGCGCAGGAAGAACGGATCAGCGAAATGCTGCGAGCGCACTTGGATGAATCTACGGAGAACTACGATGCCGCCACGCTTTCACGCTTAAATCAAGCACGCCAGCAAGCGCTTGATGCGCTGCCGAGTGTGCGCATTCGCCGCTGGTACTGGCCTGGACTGGGATTGGCTGCGGCCACGGCGCTGGTTTTGATGCTTAGCGTGCAGCGCGAACCGCTGTCGCCGACGCCGGTCGCGGCCGAAGATAGCTTGGTCAGCACGCAGCTGAGCGAAGACGAAATCGCGCTACTAACCAGCGATGACGATTTGGACATGTTCCAGGACCTGGAGTTTTACGCGTGGTTGGAGCAACAGCAGGACTGGGATGGCTCCTCATCCTAACCACACCGATTGCCGAGCCCGTTGCGGCCCAATTGCCCAGCCGCGAGCAACTGTTGTTCATGCTCGAGTTCAGCGATTCGCAGGGCGAGTTCGTCGATCCGTTCGAGATCCAGCTGGCTGCTTCTGGCGAAACCGCCGATCTGGAGCAGAGCCCTTCCAACGAAAGCGCAGCGGAAGGTCGCAACGATGACGGCCATCGTTAGACTTTGCGCAATCGCGTGGCTCGCGTTTTCGAGCATCGCTGCAGTAGCGGCGGAGCTGGACTGGAGCACTCTGGATGGGCAAACCCAAAAGGTGCTGACACCGTTTGAGAATGAATGGGATGGTTTGGACCAGGCGACGAAGCGCAAGCTGGTCGATCAGGCCCAGCGCTGGTCCGAAGCCAGCCCCGAGCAACGCACGCAGGCCGCAGAGCGCTTCGCTCGCTGGCAGAGTCTGGAAGCGCCTCAGCGCGATGAGCTGCGACAGCGTTTCCGCTGGTTTAGTCAGCAGTCGCCAGAGCGTCAGCGTGAGCTTCGGCGGGTCTTTCAGCGCTTCCGCCACCTGCCCCGCGACGAGCGCCGCCAGCTGATGCGCCGATTCGAAGCGATGACCCCGGAACAGCGTCAGGGCTTCGTTCAGGGGTTGCGGATGAATGATCGAGCGACCGGCATGCGCCGTTTCCTAGATCAATTTACGCAGCAAGAGCGAATACAGATCCGCCGTATCGATGCCAGCTTGAGCCAGGAACAGCGTATGATTTTCCGCCATCGGATGCGCGACGCGGCCAAATCGGAGCGTGGCAAGCTGATGCGCCAGTGGCTGCAGATGAGCGACGCAGAACGACTGGAGTATCTGCGGCCACGTTAGCATCGAGACCGGCAAAAGCCGATACGCTTGATCGACAATCGCTAGCCCACCGCCCAGGACGAAGCTGAACTCACCATGCCAACCGCCGCCATGCTTGCCGACGTCAAAGTCCTGGATTTGTCACGCGTACTGGCCGGTCCGTGGGCCACCCAGCTGCTGGCCGACTACGGCGCAGAAGTAATCAAGATCGAACATCCCGAGCGCGGCGATGACACGCGCAGCTGGGGGCCACCCTATTTGCGTGACAGCCACGGTAACCCGACCAGCGAATCGGCCTACTTTCTGTCCACAAATCGCGGCAAGCGCTCTCTGGCAATCGACATTGCTAGCGATGCAGGCCAGGCGATTATCCGTCAGCTAGCGGCGTCTGCCGACGTGCTGGTGGAAAACTTTAAGGTCGGAGCGCTGGCTCGCTACGGGCTGGATTACCAAAGCCTGAAAGCGCTCAACCCCAAGCTCATCTACTGCTCAATCACTGGATTCGGCCAAACCGGACCCGATGCGCAGCGCGCAGGATACGACGCGATGATTCAGGCCATGGGCGGTTTGATGTCGATCACCGGTCAGCCCGACGATAATCCCGGCCGGGAATCATCCGCTGTTAGCCCGGATATTTCATGAACTCGCGCAACGCTCGCGCCGGCAATTCCATAGCCCACAACGGCTACGCTTAGCCGATCATTCAAGACTCTGCGGACTCGTGCTTCGGCAAGATGCTGCTCGCCGCGGCATTCACAGCGCTAATCCCAGCCCTTGGCGGGAGCACCGCCGGGGTTTGAATATTGCTGACCAGCCCGCAACGCTCGAGCAAGCGTAAGAACGCATATCCGATGTCGGTTTGTCCTGGATAAAGGCCGTGGCGAGCCGATGCGGGGAAGGCGTGGTGATTGTTATGCCAGCTTTCGCCCATGGAAAACCAAGCTGCCCATGGCACGTTGTGGGCCTGGACCGCACCCTGATCAACGACCCAGCTTTGCGGACCGTGGGAATGGCAGATATAGCCCACGAACCAGTGCATCGAAACGCCGGTCGCAACGCGCACACACAGACCCCAAACCAACCACGGCATACCGCCCAGCGCGTACAGCAACAGCGCTAAAGGCAGTTGCTGCAGCATCCAAGTGCGCTGCAGAAATCGATAGAACGGGTCGTCGCCTATGCCGGGGCCCGGATCAAAACGTGGCGGATGGGCTAACTCCAAGCGGCAGTGGAGATTCCAAAATGCGTCTTTGACCATGCCCTGACCGTGGCGTAGATAAGGATGACAATGCTGCTGGCGCTGCGCCCAATCGCGAAAGTCATGCGACTGGATGACCCAGAATGGGCCTTGCATACCGACTAGCGTCCCCGTCCAAACCAGCAGCCTCTCCAACCACTTCGGACACTGGAAGGTGCGATGAATCAAACGACGATGGAAGCCCACCGAATGACCGGCAAGCATGGTCAGTTCGAGGAGTACGAAAAATACCGCTAGCGCACTCCAGCTGAAGTAGATGGGACCTAGAATCACTGCAGCGATCAGCATCGTCCCATTCCACAGCGAGCGGGCCGGATCCCAGCGCACCTTGCCAGCGTTCGGATCTACCGCTGCATTGAGCAGTAACGAATGAACTCGATAAGGACCTGACACAGCGTCACTGCTCGGTGGTAGCGGCGCAGGCACAGTCATCAGCGTGCTCGGTGTACGCTCGACGTGGCAGCAGCTTCGCTGCGCTGCTTGTAAAGCGCCAAACCGTGCTCGCTCAGATTACCCAACAGCAGTTGAGCAACCCAGTCCGCATAGAAGTTGAACTGCGTGGTGATGCGGTAGCGAACCTGGGTGGTTAGCCGCGTTTCACCATCAACCTCAGCCAAGCTGTAGGCCGTGTCGATGAGGTCAAAATAGTGACTGCCGATGACTACATGGTCGTCCAGTGCCGCGCGTGGAAAGGAGTCGTCGAAAAATCGATAGCGCCAGCGCATTAGTTTCTCGAACTCCCAATCCTCAATCACTTCTTCGAAGTAGACCCGCTTGCCCCAGCGTGACACACGAACGCGTTCTGAGCCACGCCGTTCGGTAACCCCAATTGGCATCGGCACGCCGATCTGCGCCGCTAGCGTGCCCAGCACGAATAAACAGGTGGCCAATAAAGGTGCCAAAGTAATAGCTCCAGCTACGCCGAAACTGAGTTTCAGCTAGCCCGGATGTTTCATGAGCTCGCGCGATGATCGCGCAGGACATTCCGCTCATTGGTCTCGCTGAAGCGACGATTAGCGTAGTTCTGCAGGAAGTCGACTTCGGTGCGGAACTGACCGAAATTGACTGCATCAGTGGCCTGCGAACCGGCCGCCACATTGGGGATCTGGCGAGCGTTGGTGGTCGAACCTACCGATACGGTGGTGGCCCGGTTGGCCACCGATCCGTTGCCCAGAGCAACAGAGTTTTCGGGCTACACTACGGCGCCGTGGAATCGGGTCAGTCAGCTTTGCTGAACGAACTGACGACTATTACGGTGGGTGAACCCATCAAGGGACACTGATGACCCGTGCAATGAGTAGCCCACTGACCCAACTACCGGACTCGACGCCACGCGCACTCGTTATTGGCGCCGGCCCGGCAGGTTTGATGGCCGCCGAAGTCCTGTTGGAAAAAGGCGTGCGCACCGAACTGGTGGAATCGGCGCCGTCAGTGGCGCGTAAGTTTCTGATCGCCGGTAAGGGCGGACTCAACCTCACCCACTCCGAGGAAATCAATCGTTTCGTTTCGCGCTATCGCGAACGCCGTGGGCCGGTCAGCGAATGGTTGAGCGAATTTGGGCCGGACCAACTGCGCCAATGGGCGACAGACTTGGGTATCGATACGATCATCGGCAGTTCGGGTCGAATCTTTCCCGCAGACTTCAAAGCCGGCCCAATGTTGCGCCGATGGGTACGACGCCTGCGAGCTCAGGGCTTAGTCGTGCGCACGGGTACGCGTTTTGCCGGCTGGAATTCGGACGGGCAAGTCCGCTTGTCCAACGCAGACGGAGAGCAGTTGCGCTCCCCGCTCGCCACGGTACTAGCCCTGGGCGGCAGCAACTGGAGCAAGCTTGGGGCTAGCGGCGCCTGGGTAGAAATCCTGCGTAGCGCTGGCGTCGACGTAGCGACGCTAAGCCCCAGCAACTGCGGTTTCGAGTGCGTCTGGAGCGATGTATTCAAGCAGCGTTACGCTGGGGTAGCAGTAAAGCAGGTGGTTGCTACGGTTGCTTCGGAAGCGCCCTTGCGCGGTGAATTCATGCTTACCGAGCACGGTGTTGAGGGCAGTCTGATATACGCCCTCAGCGCACCGTTGCGGCAGCAGCTAACCGAATCTGGGCGCGCCGAAGTGCGCTTGGATTTGGCTCCAGATCGCGACTTGGCGGCTCTGCAAGAACGTTTGCAGACCGGCCGTGGCTCGCGCAGTTGGAGTGAATTCCTGCGCCGCCAGCTGCACATTCAGGGCAGCCGCTATGGCCTGCTGCGCGAGTTGGGTGGTCCTTGGGCATTCTCTGACGCCGAGACCCTAGCTAGTAAAATCAAAGATTTGCCACTCATACTTCATGCAACACGTCCAATCGATGAAGCCATCAGCTGTGCCGGCGGCGTGCGCTTCGAAGCCATGCGCGACGACGGTATGTTGATCGCCAAGCCCGGCGTTTGGTGCGCTGGCGAGATGGTTGATTGGGAAGCACCCACTGGCGGCTATTTGCTCACCGCGTGTTTCGCCAGTGGCCGAGCAGCCGGCGCAGCAGCAGCTCGATGGGTGCAGCGTGATCAACCCGGTGTGGCGCACCCATCGTGACTCGCTGTGCTTACTTCGACGCCGGACAGTGTCAGTCCTGCGGCTGGATCACGGATGACGATGCCGACCAGTTGGCGCGCAAGCAGACGCAATCGGCCGAGGCGTTTGCCTCCATTTACGACCAGCAACCGCAGTGGCTCGCGGCGCACGCCAGTGCGCCTGAGCAAATGCGCAACAAGGCCAAGATGGCGGTCGCCGGCACGCTGCAAGAGCCGAGCTTGGGATTACTAGAGCTTGGGCAGGCGCCGGTCGATTTGTCCGATTGTCTGCTCTATACGGACGAACTGCGCAGCTACTTCCCCATCATCAAGGCATTTATCCTGAGGGCCCAGCTGGCACCCTATGATCCGACACAGCGGCGTGGCGAACTGAAGTTCGTTTTGCTCACCCAGCCCTGGCCAGAATCGCCGCTGATGCTGCGTCTGGTGCTGCGCTCGAAAGAGGCGTTGGACCGCATAGGCAAGCACCTGCCTAGCCTGCAAGCACAGCTTCCCAAGCACAGCGTGGTGTCGGTCAACCTCCAGCCGGAACACAAGGCCATACTGGAGGGGCCGACCGAGATCGTCCTCAGTGAAGATCGCTGGCTACCCGTACAGTTCAATCAACACCAACTGCTGTTTGGAACGCAGAGCTTTCTGCAAACGAACTCCGCAGTGGCCAGCGCGCTCTACCGGCAGGCCGCGCAGTGGATCGATGAGCTGGCACCAACTAGCGTTCTCGATCTGTACTGCGGGGTTGGCGCATTCGCCTACCACGCCAGCGCCAGTACGCGGCGAGTTCGCGGAATAGAAATCAGCGGCGAGGCGATAGCTGCGGCTAAAGCTGCATTGACCCGCAATGGTCAGCCATCTATCGTTTTTTGTTGCGACGATGCACAGACCGCACTAAGCACGGGCAAGAGCCCCGACCTTGTGATTGTTAACCCGCCTCGTCGCGGGCTGGGAGAAAAGCTGTGCGCGTCTCTAAATAGATGCTCCAGTCCTGCTGTGCTCTACTCCAGCTGTAATTTGGGCAGCTTGCAGGCTGACCTGAAGCGGCTGACTCGATACCGCGCTAACCGCGCTCAGATCTTCGACATGTTCCCCCACACCAAGCACTTCGAGATTCTCGTACTTCTCGAACAGTTACCCATAAACCATTGATTAATAAATAAACTATATTTCCAATATTATCGAATGGACGAAACTAGCACAGCGCTGCCCGATCTACTCGCACACTCAGCTAGACGCCTGTTAGCTGCTGGCGTTTGCATCGGCCACCACCAAGATAACGCCATGGACGAGGCGCGTAGTTTGGTCCTGCACGCGCTGCATCTGCCAAACGACTGGCCGGCGCATTTGGCCGCCGCACGACTGTTGCCTAGCGAAGTGCAAACGGCAACCAAGCTAATCGATCAACGCATCGAGCAGCGCATCCCGGCCGCCTATCTCATCGGCTATGCCGAGTTTGCCGGCCTGCGATTGAAGACCGATAAACGCGCACTGGTCCCTCGATCCCCGATCGCCGAGTTAGTCAACGATTCGTTCATTTTTTTAGATCGGCCAGCCGAAATTCACCGAGTCCTGGACCTGTGTACCGGCGGCGGCGCCATCGCTTTGGCCATAGCCGCCCACCATCCACAATGGCTGGTCGACGGCGCTGACCTGAGCATAGATGCCTTGGCGTTAGCGCAAGAAAACCGCGCAATGCTGCAGCTAGAGGAGCGGGTCGAGCTGATTCACTCGGATCTGTTCGAAGGCCTGGCCGGACGACGCTACGAACTCATCGTGTCCAACCCACCCTATCTAAGCCAGGCCGAGTTCGAGAATTTGCCAGCCGAGTACGGGCACGAACCCGGCATGGCGCTGCCCTCTGGGCGCGACGGACTGGACATCACGTTACGCATGCTAGCCCAAGCACCCGAACATCTTAGCGACGACGGCCTGCTGGTCGTCGAAATCGGCGAAGCTGAGCGCGCCTTGCGCCGCGCACTGCCCGACCTACCCTGTGGCTGGATCGAGTTTAGCGTTGGCCAGATGGGTGTGTTTGCGCTGACGCGCCCAAACCTGGTTGACGCTCGCGAACAGGTGCGGGCGCTCATCAAACAACGATCAGGCTAGCCCGAAAGGCAAATCCTGAGTAGAGACTACCCGCTCACCAATCGGCACGCCGCGTAGAAAAGCCAAACCGGAGGCAATCACGTGGTCGTCGGAAACGATGCGGTGATGGCCGAGCCCGTGCGTACTCATTAATCGAGCCTGCGGCCAATAGCGCGCATAGCGCTCGCCTTCGTCCCAGGTCACTTCGGCATCCTGCAAATCGTGAATCACCAATGCCGGCGTGCCGATTAGCGGCGCCATTCGGTGCGCCTGCCAGTGGCTCATCTCCACGCCCTCGCGCCGTCCGATCTCCGCTTCCATGTCGCGCTGAAAGTATTCAGGCAGACCCAGGGCACGAGCGAAGCGTGCAGTCGCTGCTAGCGGGTCAGCCGCTGGCGCGATCAGAATCGCGCGCCTAGCCGCCACTCCCTCCGCCAGCGCCGTGGCAACTGCCGCCCCACCCAGCGAGTGGCCGATTAGCGTATCGACCGGACCTAGGGCCTCACAAACGCCAACCATCGTTCGCGCAAACTGCGGCAACGTGGCGCGTTTTCCGCTACTGCGACCGTGGCCGAGATGGTCGAAACTCACGACCCGATAACCCGCCCCGCGCAATGCATGCGCCCAACGCGAAGCGCGCAGCCCATAAGAGGACCAGCCGTGGCTGAAAACAACCAAAGGATCTGTCTGAGCGCTACCCCAGCGATAGGTCGCAACCTCGCCCTCGGGCACAGCCACCATCTCTAGCCGAGCACCGTCCATGTCTGCCCGAAGTGCTCGATTACGCGTACCAGGCAGCGGCGTGCAGAATAGATCCACACTGCGGTCAAGTGCACCACGGGCGTTCCACAAAGCCTGCAAACGCAGCTTTGCCCCAAGCACTTTGATCGGATTAAAACGAACACTCGTGCTTTTTTTACTTCGAATCTGTGTGAATGAAGACATAGCTCTCTCCGTTACAACGATTTAGCCCCGATATTTCATAAACTTCGTCGCGAGGGCGGCGGCCGCAGCAGAAGGTTCATGAAACTCCGGGTTTGCTAAGGTGACGGGTAACGATGGCGTCGGCGGCAACGCGGGTGCGCGCCGTGGAGCCCTGGTCATTAAACAATCGCTGGTCGTGATGCAGTACT
>QIMA01000593.1 GCA_003233535.1 Rhodanobacteraceae bacterium | reverse complement strand
GATTGCGGCACTGCTTGTGTTGCTGGTGGCCATAGGTGGCCTGGCCTGGTTCCTGTTTGACGGTGAGCAAGTACGGCCGCAGCTAGAGACACAGTTGACGGATCTGTTGGGTCGCCCGGTCAGCATCGCAAGTTTGGAGTTGGAGCTGATCGGCGGGCAACTGGTCGCCGAGCAAATCTCAATCGCCGATGATGCGGCGTTCAGTGATGAGCCATTTATTCAGGCCGAGCAACTCGATTTGAGCGTTGCCTGGATGCCGCTGTTTACCGACCGAGTCCTGCAGATCAAGTCCTTGGAGTTGGTCGCACCGGTGGTATCGCTTAGACAAAATGCCCAGGGCCAATGGAACTTCGCCTCCCTCGGTGCTACGCAGGCCGAGCCTATACAAACCGACGCCGAAGGAACTGAAAGCACTAGCGCGGCGCTGACGGTCGATCAACTGAGGATTGATCAAGGCCAGGTGTTGCTCACCCTGAGCGATGGCCGCGAACGGCGCTATCAGGACCTGGAGTTCTCCGCTGATCAGCTCAGCCTGGAGCAGGCATTTCCATTCCGGCTGGCGGCGAAATCACCGGGCGGTGGCAGTCTGAGTATCGACGGTGAGTTCGGGCCGTGGCAGCCGGGCGCGGCTGCGCAGACCCCAATGCAGGCAGAACTGAGTTTTAATCGGCTGGACCTGGCCGGCAGCGGTCTGGTCGGTGCGGACGCGAGCGTTGCCGGGCTCATCGATTTCAAAGGGACGGTGTCGTCGGAGAATGGAGTTCTACAGATGGATGGCCGAATACAGGCCACGCAACTGCAGCTGATCGCCGGTGAACCGCCGCTACAGGTGCCGTTGGTGGTGGACTACGCGGCAAATTACAACCTGAATCGCCGTTCTGGTGAGTTCACGCGCGGCAGCTTGGGCACCGGCAACAGCGGTTTGGAACTGAGCGGAAAGTTCTCGCAATCCGCCGCCGGACTGTCGCTGAATATGCGCGCTCATGGACAGCAGTTGGGCGTCGACGACGTTCAGGCCATGCTGCCGGCCTTTGGCATCAAGCTACCGGAGGATGCGCAGCTGTCGGGCGGGACGCTCACCGCCGACATGTCGCTGAAGGGGACGCTGGACCGATTGGAAGTGTCGGGCCCAATCGTACTCAAGGACACCGAGATGGTGGGATTCAGTTTGGGTGACAAGCTCAGCGTGGCCTTGTCGCTTGCCGGCATGCGCGTGCCCAGCCAAACGCGAATCTCTCAGGCCAGTCTGGATTTGCGCAGCAATCCCAACGGTATGCGCGTAGGCGATCTCAAGGCCGATATCGTCGATCTTGGTCAAATCAGCGGGGATGGTCGTGTCGCAGCTGACGAGAGTTTGGACTTCAAACTGCAGTTGCTGCTCGACGAGGGCCTGGCTAGCTCTGCGGGGGCTCTGGGCAGCGGCGGTGCGCGCGTGCTGGGGTTCGCGGCTACCAGCGGGGTTGGTTTGAAAGTGAGCGGTAATTTGGCTGAGCCGCAGATCAGCGCAGATAAATCGACCGTTGCCAACGCCTTGATCTCAGGCCTGCTGGGCTCGAGGCGGGATCAGCCCAGTGGGGAAGAGACGGTGGACGAAAAGGATGTGGTGGGCTCGATACTCGAAGGGTTGGTTCGGCGTAAGAAGGACGATTAGTGGCGAGCCACTCAGCTTAGTCGCCTGCGTAATGGCGTTGTTCAACGCCACAGCCGCAGCCAGCGTACCTGAACCACGAGAAACGGTTGGCAACGTCGCTCAAACGATCGAGAGCGGCTATTACGACTTCGCTCGCTGATGAGCGATTAAGAACCTAAAGCTCGGCTAAACACTGAGCTTTATCGTCTAACAAGTTGATTTGTAAAATTTTATTGCTGATCCAGAATCCGTTCAGCGAAACTCTGATAAGGCGAGCCTTAGAAAATTCGTTCAAACGCGTTGGGGCTGTCGCACAGTGCTGCTATTCTCGCTCGCTTATCCAGGCTGTCGGAATCGCACATGCGTCGTTTACTCACGCTCATCGCCCTTGCGCTGTTGTCCCAAGTGGCTGTCGCTCAATCGGTTTTTATCAACGAAATCCACTATGACAATGTCGGTGGCGACGTCGGTGAGTTTATTGAGGTCGCCGGTCCGCCCGGGACCGATCTGACTGGGTGGAGCTTGGTGCGCTACAACGGCTCCAACGGCTCGCTTACCAGCACGCTTGTCTTGTCGGGGACCCTGCCGACTAGCTGCACCGGACTCGGGGTGCAGTCAAACCCGATCTCCGGGATTCAAAATGGCGCGCCCGACGGCGTGGCCCTCGTCGACAACATGGGAATGCTGATCCAGTTCCTCAGTTACGAGGGGGATTTTGCCGCAGTCGGTGGCCCGGCGGACGGCGTGACGAGCATCGATATCGGCGTTTTCGAGCCGGGGAGCACGCCAGTTGGCCAGTCCCTGCAGCTCAGCGGAACCGGTTCGGACTATGCGGACTTCGTGTGGAATGCCCCGGCTGCCGAAACGCCAGGTGCCTGCAACACCGGACAGTCTGGCCCCGCCGCTGTGCCGCCGTTCTTCAACGAGATTCACTATGACAATATCGGCGGTGACACCGGTGAGTTCTTTGAGATCGCCGGCACGCCGGGCACCGATCTGACTGGTTGGACCGTTGCGCTTTACAACGGCGGGAATAGCCAGACTTACAACACAATCAACCTCGCCGGTGTATTGCCAACCAGCTGTCCGGGTCTGGGCACACTGGACTTCCAACTGCCGTCCAACGGTCTGCAAAACGGTTCTCCAGATGGTATGGCGCTAGTCGATGATGTGGGCGCCGTGGTGTGGTTCATTAGCTACGAAGGCGTGATTACGGCTGCTAACGGACCGGCTGCCGGTCTGATGAGTGAGGACATCGGCGTTTCCGAGCCAAGTAACACGCCGGTAGGCCAGTCCCTGCAGCTAATCGGCACCGGCAGTGCCTACGCCGACTTCACCTGGTCTGGCCCGATCGTCAATACGGCGGGCGCCTGCAACACCGGCCAGATGGGCGGTGGTGGCGGTGGTCCAGTGCTGTCTATTGATGATGTGAGCATGTTGGAAGGCAATGCGCTCAGCCAAACTTACAGTTTCACCGTGAGCCTGAGTGTTGCAGCTGCCGGTGACGTGATGTTTGACATCGCGACCGCCGATAACACAGCTACGACCGGCGATGCCGACTACGTCGCTAACAGCTTGGTGATGCAGACGATCAGCATGGGCATGACTACCTACAGCTTTGACGTAACCGTCAACGGCGACATGACGGTAGAGTCTGATGAGTCCTTCTTTGTAGACCTAAATAACGTGTCTGGCGCCGCCGAAGGTGACCTGCAGGGCGAAGGCACGATTACCAACGACGATTTCGTCATCATCCCGATTCATGACATTCAGGGAGCGGGCAGCGTATCGGCGTTGGACGGCACCATGGTGGTCACACGCGGCATCGTTACCGGCATCAAGAACAACGGCTACTTCATGCAGGAGCCGGATGCGACGATCGACGCTGATCCGTTGACCTCCGAAGGGCTCTTCGTCTTCACTGCCGGTGCCCCAGCGGTGGCCGTGGGTGATGACGTGCAGGTGCAGGGCACAGTTGTCGAGTTCAGCCCCGGTTCGGATCCACTCCAGCCGCCGCTGACCGAACTGACCTTCGCCACCACTCAGGTGCTATCGAGTGGCAACCCGCTGCCGGCGCCGATTCCGCTAACCAGCACCTTCCCTGATCCAGCCGGTCCGTTTGACCAGCTTGAACCTCTAGAAGGCATGCGCGTGTCGGTGGCTTCAATGACGGTGAATGCACCGACCAGCGGGTTTGTTGACGAAGACGACGCGACCGGTGGCAGCAACGGCGTGTTCTACGGCGTAGTAACGGGCGTGGCTCGCTCGCTGCGTGAGTCTGGCATCCAGCCGCCTGATCCGGCTCCGGCGGGCACCATTCCGCCGATTCCGCGTTGGGACGGCAATCCGGAGCTGATCCGAGTCGATAGCGATGGCCTAGCCGGTCAACCGCAGCTCGCCGTTGCTGTCGGTCAAACGGTCAGCGATCTGGTCGGTCCGCTGGACTACGGCTTCCGCCGTTACAGTCTCTTGCCCGATTCAGGTAGTGTTGCGGCGATTGCCGGACCTGGTACCAGCACCGCGGTGACCGCCCCGTTGCCGACCGAAGTCACCATTGCTTCGTACAACGTGCAGCGTTTGTTCGACGATCTCAATGATCCGATGATCAGCGAGCCGGTGTTGACTGCAATTGCCTACGCGAACCGTTTGAACAAGGCTTCCTTGGGCATTCGCAACGAGCTGCAGACGCCAGACATCGTGGGCATTCAGGAAATTGAGAATCTGATCGTGCTGCAGGACTTGGCGGACAAGATCAACGCCGATGCGGTCGCTGCAGCGCAGCCGGACCCGATGTACACGGCGCATTTGGTCGATGGCAATGATTTCGGCGGGATCGATGTTGGCTTCCTGGTGAAGACGGCGATGGTGGCCACCACCATGCCGCGAGTGACGGTTAATGCCGTGGTCCAGGAATTGGACGCGTCGGTGCTGGTTAACCCGGACTTGTCTACGGTCACGCTTAACGATCGTCCGCCGTTGCGCTTGGATGCGGTGGTTAACAACGACACCGGACAGAGCTATCCGGTGACCGTGATCGTCAATCACTTGCGTTCACTCAGCAACGTCACCAGCACCGACCCGGAACCCGGTGGCTGGGCCAACGAGGGTGAGCGCGTCCGCGCCAAGCGTCAGGCGCAGGCCGAAGATCTGGCAAACCTGATTCAGACTCGTCAGACTAACGATCCGACCGAGAACATCGTGGTGATTGGTGACTTCAACGCCTTCGAGTTCAACGACGGCTTGGGTGATTCGCTGAACACCATTGCCGGCACGCCAAGCCCGGATGATCAAACCGCCGTGCTTGGCGACGGTGCGGACCTAGTCACACCGGATCTGGACAATTTGTTCGACACGGTGGCGACCGACGAGCGTTACACCTTTTTCTTTGGCGGTATCGGTCAGTCACTAGACCACGCGCTGGTGAATGCGGCCGTGAACGCCGACACGATGGCGGCTCGGATTGAGCATGCACGGGTTAATGCCGGGTTCCCGGAAACGGACCGCAACGATCCGATGACCGCGCGTCGATTCGCCGATCACGATCCGTTAGTCGTGTACCTCAGCCCCGTTGCCTTCCAGTCGATCGATTTGTCGATCACCAAGCTTGCGAATGACGATCCGGTAGTTGCTGGCGCACAGACCAGCTACACCATTGCTGTCGACAACGCAGGTCCGGGACCGGCGATCAACGCGAGCTGGACCGACACGCTGCCGGCCGGTACGACGTTCGTCTCGCTGCCGGCCGTAGCCGGTTGGACCTGCACCACGCCCGCAGTCGGCGTCGGTGGGTCGATTGATTGCAGCAACCCGAGCATGGTCCTGGGTAACTCGGTGTTCATTTTGACCATCAGTGTCGACGCTAGCGTGGTTGCGGGCACGCTGGTCGACAACAACGTCAGTGTGACCAACGATACCCCCGACTCCAATCCGATGAACAACTCCGATACGGCGCAGTTCACCGTTGCCGTGGAATCGGACATGTCGGCTACGTTGGCCGATACGCCTGATCCAGCAACGGCAGGCCTGGGTCTGACCTACACGGCGACGGTCACCAACAACGGTTTGTCTGACGCTACCGATGTAAGCATTACTCTGCCCCTGCCTGCCGGCACCAGCTTCGTTTCGGCTACGCCGAGCGCGGGTGGCGCCTGCAACGCGGCCAGCCCGGTGCTGTGCACTTGGGCGGGGGTCACTGTGCCTAGCGCTAGCCACACGGCGACGATTATGACCTTGGTTGATGCGGGCATTTCCGGAGTAATCAGTGCGACGGCGACTGCCGGATCGGGTTCCACCGACCCGAACGCTGCTAACGACAACGCAACTGAGATGACCGCAGTAGGCACAGCGGCCGATCTGTCGCTGACCAAAACGGCCAGCGCGCCGTCACCGCTGCTGCTGGGTGACAACATCACCTACACCCTGACTGCCGCTAACGCGGGGCCGTCCGACACTACCGATGCGGTCGTGGTCGATAGCCTGCCCGCTAACTTGACCTATGTGTCCAACACCTGCGCTGCCGGTTTCGCGGCTCCGACGGTCACCTGGAGTATCGGCACGCTGGCGAGCGGTGCATCGGCAACTTGCGACATTGTTGCGACCGTGACCAACGTTGGCGAGATCAGCAATACGGCGAGCATCTCCAGCAGTGCTGCGGACTCCAATCCGGCTAACGACGCCGGTACCTCGACTCTGGTCGGTGCTTTCCTAGCCGATCTGTCGATCTCCATCCTCAGCACCGCGCCGAACAATCTGGGTGTCGGGCAGGCCTATAACTACATCGTGACCGGAACCAACGACGGTCCGACGGTCGCCGATAACCTAGTCTTTAACCTGGTGCTTTCCGGCAAGCTCAGTTTTGTCTCCAGTGACTGCGGTGCGGTATTGGCTGGCGATACGCTGAGCTGGTCGGTGGCGACGTTGGCGAACGGTGCCACCACGTCCTGCACGATCAACGTTGCGGTCGTAGCGCCCGGAGACATTATTGTCGACGGCACGCTGTCGTCGACTACGCCGGATCCGAGCTTGGTCAACAACAGCACGCAGCTCGTTGTTGGGTTCATCGCAATTGCGGTGCCGACCATGGGTGCCTTCGGACTGCTGCTGATCGGTCTGCTGCTGGCAGGCTTCGGTGCGGTCGTGATCCGGCGCAGCTAAACTGACCATCGCCGAGCGCTACGGCGCCGGCGATGGTCTGGCTGGTTTTTGCTTGTGCGACCCCAGGGCAAGATGTAGCAGGTGCTCTGGGCGTCGCTTAGTCGCCCCTGCGGGTCGATTGTTGAGTTCCAAACCACCCGCGATCTCTTGCCGTCTCCAGTTGCGTTTTCAGGTGCCTCCACAACTCCGGGCAACCCCGCTCGATTGGTGGTCCAACCCGAGCAATCACAAGTTCATGGCTGATTCCGTTTTCTAACCAGCTTTGACCGCTGTTGGCCAAGTTGAGCAATACCGGCATTGCTCGATCAACTGCGTGAGCGAAGCGCGCCTCGGCCGTTTCGTCGTCGTCAAACTCTTGCCACAGAGTCAGATAGTGATCGCGCTGGCCTTCCGCAAGCAGACCAAAGATACGTTCTACGGCGACACGTTCATCGGCTTTGCGCTGTTCGGCGCCCTCTTCGGCGTAGAAGATCGTATCGCCAGTATCGATTTCACCGATGTCGTGGACGAGCAAGAGCATGATCACCCGGCTGATATCCAGGTCGGTCGTCGCATAGCGCTGTAGTGCCGAGGCCAGCATCGCGATCTGCCAGCTATGTTCGGCTGAATTCTCGTTGCGGTCCATGCCAATTGGTCGAGTCTTGCGGGTGACGCCCTTGAGCTTGTCCAACTCGAGGATGAAATCGATTATCTGCTGCATGGGTCAGTTACTCTCGAGCGCTGTTGCCGCAAGGCCGGCGGGAACCCACCACAGCACCATCTCTGGCTGATCTGAGCGCACAGTTCGCGAATTCAAGCCGCACGGATTCGGCTGTTCGCCGACAGTGAGCTCAAGGCCGATCGGTCCCCCACTGCTCGGGTTTTGCCTCCGGCTATTCCAAGGAGTCTGAGAAAAGCCGGTCCGGCGGCCCACTCGACGTCACCAAGGTGATCACGAAGCGTCCTAAGGGCACGCCGTTGTCGAACGGAGCATCAGACGATAGCGCTACAGGGACGCGCGGGTTTGATGGCGCGTTAGGCGCGGTAAAGGTTGTGCCGTTATCGGTGCCGGCGTCGTAGGCGTGCAGGTCTAGGCTGAGGCTGGTCACCCAGGCAGCATCGCGAATCAAGGCGACATCGTGCACGCCAACGAACCAGTCGGGGCTGGGCGCGATCATGGTGACTAGGCTGAGCAGCGAGAATTCTTCTGCTACCGACAAGCTGTTGATCTGAACCGTCATCGGGGTGCTGCTCATCGACGGTCCGGTGACCACTTGGTCAGCCAATCCAGCGCTGATCAAATCGTTGACCTCGTTGCTTAGGACGCTGCTGTCCCCGGTTTCGGCCATCTGCTGCACGCCGGCGCTAGCCAAGACACCAGGGCTCCAGACGAACACGCTGGGGTTATGTGTTGCGCCGATCAGCGGCGAGAAATGCGAGTTTGGCGGCAGTGCCGGTGGATGCGTCGCGCTGCTCCAATCCGATTCGAATCGGACGCTGTAGGTCGCGTCAACCCCCGCGTTGGCGACGTTGGCAATCGCAACAGTCAGGCCAAGGAGTATTACCCAGTTCTTCAACGTGATTCTCCGGTACTTAGCAATTGATTGCTAATGACCGGGTTCGGCAGCGCTTGCTTTCATCCCGATTAAACGCCACGTAGGTGGAATGCTTCATAATGATGCGCCCTGATGAGCTCTGAGTAACGATGAGAATCCCGGACGATCTGCAGCCGTTGGTTGATGACGGTGTGATTGATGAGGTGATTCGCCCGCTTAAGAGCGGCAAGGAAGCGTCCGTCTACGTCGTCCGCGTGGGCGACGACATCCTCTGCGCGAAGGTCTACAAGAACATGGCTCAGCGCAGTTTCCAGGCCAGATCGCAGTATCAAGAGGGTCGCCAGGTACGCGGCAGCCGGCAACAGCGGGCGGTCAACCGAGCCAGCAAGTTTGGTAAGCGCGAGCAAGAGAAAGCCTGGAAGAACACCGAGGTTGATGCGCTTTATCAGTTAGATGATGCCGGCATCCGCGTGCCCAAGCCGCGAGGCTACTTTCAGGGCGTGCTGCTGATGGAGTTGATCGTCGATGACGAAGGACACAGCGCTCCTCGGTTGGGCGAGGTGGCGTTGAGCGTGGAGCAGGCCACGGAGTATCACGCGCGCCTAATCGGCGACGTCCAGCTCATGCTCTGCTTAGGGCTAATCCACGGCGATCTATCCAAATACAACGTGCTCGTATCGCCCGATGGACCGGTGATTATTGACTTGCCGCAGATGGTCAGTGCATCCGGCAACAATGCGGCCAGACAGATGCTGTTGCGTGATGTGAATAACTTGCGCGACTGCTTGAGTCGCTCCGCACCCGCGCTGAAGGAGAGTTATTTCGGTGAGGAAATGTGGGCACTGTACGAACTCGGTGAGTTGCAGCCAGATACGGTCCTGAGCGGCCAGTTCGCATTCGACCAACGGCGTGCGGACGTACAGGCGGTGATGGAGTCGATTATCGATGCAAAACAGGTGGCGCTCATTCGCCAGCAGGGACGAGAGGCGGCCGAAGAAGAGGATTAGCCGGATTCAGTCATCGGTCCGTGCGCAGATTGAAGGCCTCGGTGTCGTAATCGACGGCGGCATGCGTATTCCCTTGCATAGGGCAACCGGATGCAGTGGCGATGAAGCAACCATTGAAGACAGCTGTGCTCAGTGCCGGAATGGCGTCGCTTGCGCTGATAGCCAGCAGTGCCATCAGGTCGACGCAGGCAGCACGTTGCTGTGGGCGAAACTCTGGCAAGCATCGGCAGCCGAGCCAGTGGTTTGGTAGGTCAGTCAGGGCCTGCTGTTCGCCGCCGAACATGCCGATCGGCGCGTCAGCTGGACCGAGGTCGATGGCAGTGTGATTGTGCCGACCGAGGCGTAGAACCTGCTTTACATTTCATATCACCTTAGTGGATCATTCACGCGTTGCCCCTGACCGCAGAAAGCGACATTCGGCGTGCGTAAAGTTACACATGTCAAAGCTCGTCAAAGCGCTTCTGGTGAACTGCAAATAGGGCCTAATCTAGAACTCGAATTCAAAAGGTGTAGGTAGCGTTGAGTCTGGAAAGTCGCATATTTGACAATGGACTGCTGCGAGCGGCAATGGATGCTACCTGCATAGGCGTTTGTGTGGTCAATGCGCAACGCATCGTCGTCCTGCTGGCGGGAGACTTCGTAGAGCGAGAGGATGTCCATTCGCCGTGACCAACAAGGTCTGGACATTGACAACCTGCGGACTGCCTTTGCGCGATGAGATCCTGGTTAAGTCGGTGCTCCGGGTGTCTGCTAGTCGCCTTACCAGCGCTTGGCGATACGTCGATGGGACTGATTGCGATGTGGCACTCTGCGAGCCAGGCACTCCCATTGGCACTGACAGTGGGCGCGCCGAAAATACTCGCGGCCCGATCGTCATTACGCTCAAGCGTGAACCGCGCGCAGCCAACCCTTCTCTTGCCACGCTGCAGTGGCCGATGAGAGTGAGCGAACTGTTCGATTTGTTGAATTATTTTTCTGCTCGGGACGAGCGCCAGCTGACCTCTGGTTCGCCGGTAATCGAGACGGTTGATGAAGCGGCCAAAACAGCGCAGTCGTCGTTGGTCTTGGCTTTGTGGGAATTGACACAGCCCAACTCCGGGCAGCCGGCTTATGCGGCTTTGGAACTGGGCGGAACGACGATTTATGTCAACGTAAAGCAACGCACTTATCGGAGCAGGAATGAGCTTAATCCCAATGCGATTGGCGCTCTCACTCGGTTGAGTATGGCTCCCTCCGTCAGCAAGATCAGCGCAGAGGATTGGAGTGAAATCGATCGCGGCTACCAAACGCAGCCGCTCGATGCTTTGCTTTGGAACTGCGGGACGCACGGTCCGGCGAGCAAATTATTGCCATGGCTGAATGGCGCAAACGCATTTGCGCTACGGCAGTGGCCTGATTTCGGCCGGATGGGCGGCAAAAGCGCGTACATCGCCCTGTCCGCGCGACTGATGCGGCGAGCGTACACGGTGCCCCAACTGTGCCGAGACGCGTCGTTGAACGTGGTCCAGGTTCACGCCTTTGTCAATGCTTGCGCGCTGTGCGGGCTTATTAAAGAGCAAGTCGGAACGTCCGAGCCGCCACCGGTGGCGGCCGCGCAACCTGGACGTTGGTCCAGCGTTTTCCGAGTGGTCCGCTCGGCTTTGGGAATCGGGGAGGTGGGTCGTGGCTCAACGTGAATACAAGCTGGTCTTTACCGGTCCGATGGGCGCGGGAAAGACCACGGCCATTCGTGCAATCAGTCAGGTGCGGACGGTAGCGACTGACGTTGAGAACACGGACCTCAACAACCGATTCAAAGAAACGACAACCGCTGCGCTGGACTACGGTGAGGTCACGCTGGCAGGGGGCGATAAACTGCGTCTTTACGGCACGCCCGGCCAAGAAAGATTCGATTTCATGTGGAAGATTGTCAGCAAGGGCGCGCTTGGTGTGGTGATTTTGATTGACAACACACGCCCCGATCCGGTTGCCGACCTGACGATCTACCTCAAGGCTTTCGCCGACATCGTCGAGCGCTCACACGCCGTGATTGGTGTGGGTCGAACAGAAATGTCGCCGACACCAACGATCAGCCAGTTTCACGAGTTAGCCAATTCCATGGGCGTTGCCGTTCCCGTTTTTTCGGTCGATGTTAGAGAGCGCGACGACGTACTGCTTCTTCTGGATGTTCTTTTCCATCAGATAGAAGTTAGAGACGCGGATGAAGAGTTTCAGACAAATGGGGAGGCGTAATGATGGATGCTAACTTTGCAGCCGGTCGAACTGAGAGATCACTTTACCAAAAGCAGATTGATGGGCTCAGAGCGGAGCACCCGCAAGTTTCCGGTGCATTGGTTTCCAGTATCGATGGATTTGAGGTCGCGGCGAGCTTAGAGAGAGGTTTGTCTCCGGCCACGCTGTCAGCGATTACCAGCTCGCAGTTGGCGCTTAGCGAAGCAGTCTGTACTGAATCCGGTCTATCCACGTTACGCAACGTCATTATTGAATCCGATACGGGGTTTCTATTAATGATGAATATTCCAAACAATCACCGCAAACTTGTTCTAACCGTATTGAGCGGATCCAGCACGACGCTGGGTAACGTGCTTTGGGCGGCGAAACAGTGCGCATCCACGATAGGTGCGCACCTAGATGGGAATGCCGTTAATGCGGCCTAAGTTTAAACGTATGGGGTTTTGCCGGTGCTCGACGCCGGAATAACCAGGGTAATAATGCCCGCATCTACAACGATTCAAAGGAACAAAACAATGGCTAAGATTTCACTGGATAAACTTCGCGAAATGGATGGATATTTAGCCTCGGCACTAGTCGATTCTGATAGTGGCATGATGCTATCTGGCGACGGAACGGCCCTGAACTTAGAAGTAGCCGCGGCTGGCAATTCGGAGGTTGTGCGCGCTAAAAGAAAAGTGGCTAACAGTCTCAAGCTGAACGATACAATCGAAGACATTCTTATCAGCTTGACCAAGCATTACCATATTATTCGACCGCTTGAGTCGAATCAGACACTGTTCTTGTACGTGGTCCTGGATCGCGCGAAGGCCAACCTAGCGATGGCTCGCCACGATATTCGGTCTTTCGAGAAAAGCGTCGATTTCTCTTGACCGATACAGCGGCAACGCGGGGCCAGACTTCGCGTTGCTGCTAACCGATTGTAGATGGGCGCAGCCATGCGGCAGGTGGGATCTCGTCGCAGATAGTCTGCGCTGCGCACCACGGATCATCATTGTTTATACCGGTCCCCTCGATGCACGATTTGGTCAGCAGTTTCGACGAGCGCGGCATTGTGCTAAACCCCCGTTTGGTGCAAATGCTCGAT
>QIMA01000392.1 GCA_003233535.1 Rhodanobacteraceae bacterium | reverse complement strand
TGTAGTGGTTCATACACCCGACTGAGGAAAAATCGCTGGGCGATCAAGGGCCTAGCGAGGGCGCGTGAAGTTTATGAAATATCCGGGCTATGTCCTGCACGCGGGGAATCGCTCCGCTTTGGCCAAAGTGAGCTTTCCATGATCGATGTGCCTACTCCGTATCAGCCACCTCAAGCAGCTGTAGTTGACCCGCCTCAGCCGCCAATCTCACGCCAGCCAGCTTGTGGCCGCGGTTTGCACACATGTTGATCGATTACTTCGTGTTTTGGGTGCTGCTGATCGCGGTGATCGCAGGACTCTCCTTAAGATCGACTCGGCCGCGGTCGCACCCGACTACCGCGAACTCGCGCCGCGACGGTGCTTGGGCATCTGCTCCCAGCACCGCCGGGTCCGACGGCGGCAATACATCGATTGCGACCCCGCAACCGTTCAGCTCCTCTTAGGCAGGATGCGAGCATGCAAATTGCCGGAGCCGCTATGAGTCAACCCATCCGCGCCCTGATCTGGATGCTGGGCTTTCTCGGTTTGATCGTCGCCATCTGCGTGCTGCTGGCCAGACCGCTGATCGAGGCATTCGGCGCGACGCCGGTATTCAACGGCGTCATTCTCCTGGCGTTTGTGATTGGCGTGGCGGTGAACTTACGCCAGGTGACCAAGCTGCAGCACGAAGTGGACTGGATCGACACCTACCGCCGCTCCAGCCCGGATCGCAAGATTGCCGCGCCGGTACTGTTGGCGCCGATGGCGCAAATGCTGCAGCGTAGTGATCGTCGGCAAGTGTCCTTATCGACCGTCTCGATGCGCTCGATACTCGACAGCATTCATCTGCGCCTGGAAGAACAACGTGATTTGTCGCGCTATCTGGTGGGGCTGCTGATCTTCCTGGGTCTGCTCGGCACGTTTTGGGGTTTGCTCAGGACGATTGCCTCGGTCAGCGAGATCATCGGCGGTTTATCCGCCGGCAGTGACGCGGTGGCGATGTTCGATGTGCTCAAGGAGCGCTTGCAGGCCCCGCTTTCGGGCATGGCCACCAGCTTCTCGACCTCGTTGTTCGGCTTGGCCGGCTCGTTGATCCTAGGTTTTCTGGATTTGCAATCCGGGCGCACGGCCAATCGCTTCTACACCGAAGTGGAGAACTGGCTGTCGTCAATGACCCAATTGAGCGCCGGCGGTGGTCCAGCCGTTGAGGGTGAATCCAGCGTGCCGGCCTATGTCGGCGCACTGCTAGAGCAAACCGCAGACGGCTTGGAGCGGATGCAGCGTGCCTTGGTCGAAAGTGACCGCGAACGGCGTGCCGGCGCTGAGCAGTTGGGCGAACTTAATCAACAGTTGGGCAAGCTCAGTGAGGTGCTCATGCGCGAAGCGCGCGACGTCGGCGACTTGGCCCAGGCGCAGACCGAACTGCGTGCGGCGATCAAACACATCGCCCAGAATCAAAGCGGCAGTGGTGCGCAACTTAGCGACGAGTTGCGCGGTGAATTTAGGCTGCTCACGCGAACCATCGCGGCGGCCATGGAACTCAAGCAAAGCGGTCGATGAGCAGCCGGGTCTCTCGTCGCCGCCGTAATCTCGATTACTGGCCGGGATTCGTCGACGCGCTCAGCGCGCTGCTGATGGTGCTGGTGTTCTTGCTGTTGGTGTTCACCATCGGCCAGTTCGCCCTATCCGATGCGCTGAGCGGCCGGGACAAGGCGCTGGCGCAGCTCACAACCGAGCTGGCTGAGCTGGCGCGAGTGCTCTCGCTGGAGCGCGAGGCCAAGCTGCAGGCGGAGACCGAATCCAGCGAGCTTTCCGCGTCCCTAACTAGCAGCCGAAGCGAGCGTGATCAGCTGAGCTTGAATCTGGGCACCACCCAGGAAGAGCTGGATACGAATCAGCTGGAGCTGGCCAAGATCAGCGCCGATCTGCGTGCGCTTAACGAACTCAAGCAGCAGTTGGAAAGCGAAATCGCTTCGCGCTTGGCGCAGTTGGAGGACAAAGAGACCGCGCTGAGCGGCGAGAAAGAGATTTCGGCAAAGACCCAGGCTCAGGTGGAGTTGCTCAATCGGCAGCTGTTGGCGCTGCGCAAACAGCTGGCAGACCTGTCATCTGCGCTGGATCTGGCGAACGCGCACAGTGCCGACAAGGACGTGGAAATCGCCGACCTCGGCAAGGAACTCAATCGTGCCCTGGCCAACAAGGTCAACGAACTGCAGCGCTATCGATCCGATTTCTTCGGTCGGCTACGCGAGGTGCTGGGCGATCGTGACGACATCCAAATCGTTGGCGACCGCTTCATCGTTTCCTCTGAGCTGCTATTCGCCTCGGCGTCGGACGAGCTCAGCCTGGCCGCACGTCCACAGTTGGACAAGCTGGCGCAGAGTCTGCGCCAGCTCACCGCCGAAATCCCGGCCGAAATCGACTGGGTGCTGCGCATCGACGGCCACACCGACCGTCGACCGATTCGCACCGCCCGCTTTCCCTCCAACTGGGAGCTGTCCAGCGCCCGGGCGATCGCCATTGTCAAGTATCTGGTAGCCGCCGGAATTCCGGCCAAGCGGCTGGCGGCGAATGGCTTTGCCCAGTTCCGGCCGCTGAATACCGGCAGCAGCGAAGCGGCGTTTGCGACCAACCGGCGGATCGAGATTCAGCTGACCAATCGTTGATTCGCTGCGCACCGCGGAGGCGCGTTCGACGCCAGAGTACCCGAATGGCGGCGGTGATTCGCGACTCCGGCTGCTGGATATAAGTCAGAACACGCTTACACGGTCCCTGAGGGCTAAGCTCGTTAAACATCGAACCTTCGCCTCGCCCAAGCCACTATTGAGCGATGCGAGGATTGGGTGATTAATACCGGCTTGTTTTTCAAAAGACGGTCACTTTTTCGCCGTTTTGACGCATGTGCAGATGGCTTCCTGGCAAGCTATGCACTGCCAAGTACCTTGCTGCCGAGGCTAACGCGTCGGTATCATGCGACGGCTGCGCGAGGTGGGGACGACGAAGACCGGATTGAACGACGCGGGGATAGCCTGATCGTCGAGCGATGGCGTCGCCGTCAACACGATCATATTGAGTTCAACGTGTATTGGACGCGCGCATGGCTGGGGCCGGGGCGTTATCCAGGAAGACCCGGCAGAGTGCTGCTGGGATCGCACGGTAAGACAGTAGAAGTGGGCGGTTTTCTTGCTGAGGATGAACGCAAGCGGCTGCTGGAGAGTATTCGGACAGTGCTGACTAGCGTCCAGGCACGTCCAAGCTAAGCAACCACAAGTTTGAGGTAAGGGTTATGACTATGAGGCGTTTGAGTAGCGGACTAGGCACGCTGATTGCCGCGCTGGCATCGACTGCGGCCTGGGCCAATCCCGAGCGTTGGCAGCTGAATATGACCCCGGGGGCGACCGCCATCTCGCAGGAGATTTACACCCTGCACATGATCATTTTCATCGTTTGCTGCGTGATCGGGCTGATCGTGTTCGGCGCGATGTTCTATTCCATGTGGAAATTCCGCAAAACCAAAGGTGCCGTGGCGGCTACTTGGAGCCACAACACTACGGCAGAAATTATTTGGACCGTGGTGCCCATCCTGATTCTCGTGGGAATGGCAATTCCTGCGACCAGCACGCTGATCAAGATGGCCGACACCGGCGGTTCGGAGATGACGGTGAAAATCACCGGCTATCAGTGGAAGTGGCGCTACGAGTACGTTGGCACCGACGTCAACTTCATTTCTAGCCTCAACCGAGAATCCGATAGGGCGCGGCGATTGGGTTCAGGTGTGGACGTTACGCAGGTTGAGAACTACCTGCTCGATGTCGACAAGCCGCTGATTTTGCCGATCGACACTAAGATTCGCTTCGTGATCACCGCCGACGACGTCATCCACTCCTGGTGGGTGCCGGCGCTGGGCTGGAAGCAAGACGCGATTCCGGGCTTCATTAATTCAGCCTGGACCCAAATTGAGAAACCTGGAACCTATCGTGGACAGTGCGCAGAACTGTGCGGTAAAGACCATGGATTCATGCCCATTGTGGTGATTGCTAAGCCGAAGGCCGAGTTTGATGCCTGGCTGGCGCAACAGGAGGCTGCGCTGCTCGATGTCAGCGCGACTGTGCAAGTTCCGGCCCCGGCGCCGATCACCAAGAGCTAAAGCGAAAAAGGAAGGACGCAGCCATGGCTGAGCACGCGACTCACGATACCCACGACGATCATCACGATGATCACCAGCAGAGCTTCTTCCAACGCTGGTTCTGCAGCACCAATCACAAAGACATCGGCACGCTGTACCTGCTGTTTTCTCTGCTGATGTTCTTTGTCGGCGGCTTCATGGCGCTGGTGATTCGTGCTGAGCTGTTTGTCCCCGGACTGCAGTTGGTGCATCCGGAATTCTTCAACCAGATGACCACCATGCATGCGCTGGTGATGATCTTTGGTGCGGTAATGCCGGCCTTCGTCGGGTTGGCGAATTGGATGATCCCGATGATGATCGGGGCGCCGGATATGGCCCTGCCGCGAATGAACAACTGGTCCTTCTGGATCTTGCCCTTTGCCTTCACCATGTTGCTGCTACCGCTGGCGCAGTACGTCTTCTTCGGTGTTGGCGCAGGCGGGCCGGCCGGCGGCTGGACGCTGTATCCGCCGCTGTCGCTGCAGGGTGGTAATAACGTGGCCTTCACCATCTTCGCTATCCACATGATGGGCATCAGCTCAATCATGGGTGCGATCAACGTGATTGCCACCATCCTCAATATGCGTGCCCCGGGCATGGATTTGCTGAAAATGCCGATCTTTTGCTGGACCTGGCTGATCACCGCCTTCCTGCTGATCGCGGTGATGCCGGTTTTGGCCGGCGCGGTGACCATGTTGCTGACCGATAAGTTCTTCCTCACCAACTTCTTTAATGCCGCTGGCGGCGGTGACCCGGTGATGTACCAGCATATTTTCTGGTTCTTCGGGCATCCGGAGGTCTACATTATGATCCTGCCGGCCTTCGGTATCGTCAGCGAGATCATCCCGACTTTCGCGCGCAAACCGCTGTTCGGCTACAAGGCGATGGTCTACGCAACCGCCTCGATCGCCTTCCTCTCGTTCATTGTTTGGGCCCACCACATGTTCACCGTGGGCATGCCGTTGGGCGGTGAGCTGTTCTTCATGTACGCCACCATGCTGATCGCCGTGCCTACTGGGGTGAAGGTCTTCAACTGGGCGTCCACCATGTGGAAGAGTTCGATGACGTTCGAAACGCCGATGCTGTTCGCAATCGGATTCGTCATCCTGTTCACCATCGGCGGCCTTTCAGGATTGATGCTATCCATCGTTCCGGCTGACTTCCAATATCACGACACATACTTTGTCGTCGCCCATTTCCACTACGTACTGGTGACCGGCTCGATCTTCGCGATCATGGCTGCCACCTACTACTGGCTGCCGAAATGGACCGGCGTGATGTACAACGAGGCGCTCGGTAAGTGGCACTTTTGGCTGTCGACGGTCTTCGTCAACGTGCTGTTCTTCCCCCAGCATTTCCTCGGCTTGGCCGGTATGCCGCGGCGTATCCCGGATTACAACGTGGCTTTCGCGGACTTCAATATGATCTCCTCGATCGGCGCGTTTGGTTTCGGCTTGTCGCAGCTGATCTTTGCTTGGATCGTGATCCAGTGCGCCTTCATGGGTAAGGGTGCCAAAGCGTCTAACCACGTTTGGGAAGCCACCAAGGGACTGGAATGGACGCTGGCTTCACCGCCTCCGCACCATTCCTTCACCACCCCGCCGGTAATCGACGACAAGGACTTGGCGCACGGTGATGTCACCCACTAAGAGCAAGCCCAAGGTGACCGATCCGCGCCGGCCCGCGGCCGTGCGCACGGCCATCTTGGTGGGGCTGGTCGCTTTCGGGATTTATGCGGCGTTCTTCGTGCGCGCCATACTCAATAGTTAGGAGCCTTAAGTGGAATCCAAACCCCAACCAGCCGTCGTTCCGCCTGACCATCGCAAAGTGGTCAAGCGGGCGTTATGGGCCGTCGGAGGCGCATTCTTTTTTTGTTTCTCGCTGATTCCGATCTACAGTATTTACTGTGAGATCACCGGTGCTAACGGCAAGACCGGGCAAATTAGTGGCAACGATGAACCGCTAGTGATCGACACTAGCCGCACCATCACGGTGCAGTTCGACGGTACTTCGCACAGCTCGCTGCCCTGGCAGTTCGAGCCAAATGTGCGCGAAATGACCGTACATCCAGGTGAGTTGGCTGGTGCGGTTTTCTATGCCCAGAACTTGGACGAGAAGGTGATCGTTGGCCAGGCCGTGCCTAGCGTGGCGCCGAATGTCGCGTCTATCTACTTCAATAAGACCGAGTGCTTTTGTTTTACCGAACAAGAGCTCTCGCCCGGCGAACGGCGTGAAATGCCGGTTCGCTTCGTGATCGATCCGGATATTCCTGCCAGCGTGAAGACGGTGACGTTGTCCTATACGTTCTTCCTTAACGAACTGGCGACCGAACGGGTAGCCAAGGAAGTGTCGGTAACCGATAATCCGACTTCTTGATTCAGACTTCACGTAGAAGTGAAGCGCTAGGTAATGAGCAGTACCGAACTCCACTACAGCATCGAGCAATAGACATGGCCCAAAGCCCCGCCGCTTATTACATCCCGCACGGAAGCCACTGGCCGATTTTCGGATCGGTGGCGATGTTCTTGATGATGTTTGGCGCTGCCAATTTGATGAATGAAGGCGCATTGGGTGGACCGCTGCTGGCCTTTGGTGCGCTGCTCATCGTGATCATGCTGTTTGGCTGGTTCGGTGACGTCATTGGCGAGAGCCTGCAGGGGCTGTACTCGGCGCAGGTCGATGTCTCCTTCCGCCAAGGTATGGCCTGGTTCATCTTTTCCGAAATCATGTTCTTCGCCGCTTTTTTCGGCGCGCTGTTTTACGCCCGCCAGTTCTCGATTCCGTGGCTCGGCGGTGAGGGCAACGGCTTTGAGACCAATAGTTTTCTCTGGGACGGTTTCTCGCCGGTTTGGCCGACCAATGGCCCTGGCGACATCGGCGGCAAGTTCGAGACTATTCCGGCGTGGGGTCTGCCGCTGCTGAACACCATGCTGCTGCTCACCTCCGGTGCGACGATTACTGCCGCACACTGGGCCTTGAAGGTTGGCAAGCGCGGCGCGCTGATTTTCTGGATGGCAGCAACGGTCGCTTTGGGCATCTTGTTCCTGTTCTTCCAGGCTGAGGAATACATCCATGCCTATAGGGACCTGAATCTGACCATGGGTTCGGGCATGTATGGGTCGACTTTCTTCATGCTCACCGGCTTCCACGGTATGCACGTGACCCTGGGCGCGATCATGTTGATAGTGATTTTGGGCCGCTGCATAGCAGGACATTTCAGCAAGGACGAGCACTTCGCTTTCGAGGCGGTCGCTTGGTACTGGCATTTCGTCGACGTCGTTTGGTTGGGCCTGTTCGTCTTCGTCTACATCTTGTAGCGAAGGACGCAGGCCTTCCTCGGCGCGCTGTGAGTCCAGCTCTGGTTGTTCCATTCCAACGAGTTGCAACGCAGCCATGCGCCGCCACAATCGTGCAATCTGCCCCGTAGCGCCCGCACCGTGGGGCGAACGCATCCAGCGGCTCAAATGCCATAAGAATCATCGCGCTATGGGGCTCGCAAAGCGGTCAACTGAGGTTTCTAGGGTAGACTGCGCGCCCCGACTTCCCGGCGTTCTGACCGGCTACTACTGCGAGCTGTTGCTATGAGCGAATCGAACTCGGTTTTGCGCTTTGATCGTGGCCCCGTAGACCAAGCCGGTTTTGCCCGCATTGCCGACAGCTACCTCCGCGACGAGCGCCAGCTGGTCTCTGATCTGATTCGGATTGCCGATTCCGAGCCTGATGTACGTGAGCGGGTGCACGCGTTGGCTGCTGATCTGGTCAAGCGGGTGCGCGCGCGTGCATCTGAGCAAAGCGCGGTCGAGTCCTTTATGCGTGAGTACGACTTGTCCAGCGAGGAAGGCGTGCTGCTGATGTGCGTCGCCGAGGCGCTGCTGCGCATTCCTGACGCCGATACGGCGGAGGCTCTGATTCGCGACAAGCTGGCGGATGCCAACTGGCACTCGCACGCAGGCAAGAGCGCGTCTACGTTCGTCAATGCCGGCACTTGGGGGCTGATGCTCACAGGGCGGCTAGTTTCTTTGGCTGACGATACCAAGCGCAATTTCGGCGGAGCGCTCAAGCGCTTGGTCGGTCGTAGCGGTGAGCCGGTGGTGCGCTTGGCCGTGCGTCAGGCAATGCGCATCATGGGCCATCAGTTCGTGATGGGCCGGACCATCGCCGAAGCTTTGGAGCGCTCGCGCAACAAGGAACACAGGCACTATCGGCATTCCTACGACATGTTGGGCGAGGCGGCGCTGACCCAGGCCGATGCTGAACGCTACACGGCCGCCTACCTGCGCGCGATCGAGGCGATCGGCAAGTCGGGCCCGCATCCAGATATCCACGCCGCGCCGAGCATCTCAGTCAAACTGTCAGCGCTGCATCCGCGCTACGAAAAAACCAAACGCGCACGCGTGCTTGATGAGCTCGTGCCGCGGGTCTTGAAGTTGGCCGAAGCGGCCAAGGCCGTCGGCATTGCGATGACTATCGATGCCGAAGAGGCTGATCGCCTGGAGCTTTCGTTGGAGGTGGTTGCTGGGGTTTTCCGTTCGCCATCGCTGGCGGGATGGAACGGTTTCGGTTTGGCCGTACAGGCCTACCAAAAACGTACACTCGCAGTCATTGACTGGTTAGCCGACGTCGCTAGAGAAGTAGGCCAGGTGCTCAACGTGCGCTTGGTTAAGGGCGCCTACTGGGATACCGAAATCAAGCTGGCACAGGTCGAGGGCCTGGCCGGATACCCGGTTTTCACGCGCAAACACAACACCGACTTGAGCTATCTGGCGTGCGCGCGCCGCTTGCTCGCGCATAGCGATGCGTTCTATCCGCAATTCGCAACGCACAACGCGCACACCATTGCCGCCATCGTGACCCATGCGCAATCTTTGGGTGCGCGCTTCGAGTTTCAGCGCCTGCACGGCATGGGCGATGATCTGTACGGCGAGGTGATCCCGGCCGAGCGTTTGAACGTGCCCTGCCGTGTCTATGCACCGGTCGGTTCGCATGAAGACCTGCTGCCGTACTTAGTCCGACGACTGCTGGAGAACGGCGCCAATACGTCTTTCGTCAATCGCATCGTGGATGAGAGCCTAGCGATCGATGATCTCATCGCTGACCCGGTTGGGGCCGCCAAGCAAACGCAGCCAGCCGCGCACCCACAGATTCCTCTGCCGATCAATATTTTTGGTAGTCGTCGGCAGAATTCACGCGGCTGCAATTTGGCCAGCGATGTGGAACTGCAGGCGCTCGCCGATGAAGCCAACGCAGCGGTTCCGCATGATCTTGCGGCCAAGGCGGGCGGATCGGTCACTGCTGAACCGCAGCCGGTGCGGGATCCGGCTGATCGGCGCCGAGTTCTAGGCCACTGGCAGTGCAGCTCACCAGAGCAGATCGAATCGGCCATTGCCAGCGCGGTGCAAATGCAGCCAGCGTGGGATGCCACGCCGGTCGATTTGCGCGCGCAGATGCTCGAAAGAGCGGCCGACATGATGGAAGCGCGGCGCGGTGAATTGATTGCTTTAACCACCCGCGAGGCCGGGAAGACGCTCGCCGACAGCGTGTCAGAGCTGCGCGAGGCGGTCGACTTTTGCCGCTACTACGCGACACTAGGGCGGCGGCTGTTCGGCCCTCCCGAGGCGCTGCCCGGCCCCACCGGCGAATCCAACCATTTAGGCATGCATGGCCGCGGTGTCTTCGTTTGCATCAGTCCGTGGAACTTCCCGTTGGCCATCTTCGCTGGTCAGGTTGCCGCTGCGCTGGTCTCCGGCAACACGGTTTTGGCTAAGCCAGCCGAGCAAACCACGTTGATTGCCCATGTCATGGTGAAGATTTTTCATGCGGCAGGCGTGCCCGCTGAGGCACTGCAGCTATTGCCGGGCGACGGCGCTAACGTCGGCGCCAAGCTGGTGGCAGACCCGCGCATCGCTGGCGTGGCGTTCACCGGCAGTACCGAGACGGCGCGAGCAATTAATCGCTCGCTAGCCGGTCGCGATGCGCCGATTGGCGTGCTCATCGCCGAGACCGGTGGCCAGAACGCAATGATCGCTGATTCGTCAGCACTGCCCGAGCAGTTGGTTAAGGACACCATCCTGAGTTCTTTGGGCAGCGCCGGTCAGCGTTGCTCAGCGCTGCGCATCTTGTGCGTGCAGCAAGATATCGCTGATCGCACCATCGAGCTGCTCGCCGGTGCGATGCAGGAGCTGGTGCTGGGCGATCCCGGCGATCTGGCGACAGATATCGGCCCAGTGATCGACGATAAAGCCCGCTCCATGCTGAATGCGCATATAGAGCGGATGCGCTCGGAGGCCAAGCTGATCGGGGCGGTCGAGCTGAGTGATGTGCATCAGCACGGCTGTTTTGTGGCGCCACATGCCTTCGAAATCGAGTCATTGAGCCAGCTCAAGCGTGAAGTCTTTGGACCGGTGCTGCACGTGCTGCGCTACAAGTCTAAGGACCTGGACGCACTGATTGATCAGATCAACGCCAGTGGCTATGGCCTCACCTTGGGAATCCATAGCCGCATCGATGCTACCGTCGAGCGCATACGGGTCCGCGCCCGAGTTGGTAATTGCTATGTCAATCGGAACATGATCGGCGCCGTTGTCGGCGTGCAGCCGTTTGGTGGCGAGGGACTGTCGGGAACTGGGCCCAAAGCCGGCGGTCCACATTACTTGACGCGCTTTTCCACCGAGCGCACCTTCACGGTCAACACCGCCGCAGTTGGCGGCAACGCCACGCTGTTGGGACTTTCGGAGTAGCGCTTGGTGAATCTGTGCTCGATCGATCCGCTGTTGACGCTGCCAGGTTGCATCCGGTGACCGCGATTAGCCGCCGAGCAAGCCGATGTACCTGAGCTACTACGGCCTGTCTGCGCCGCCATTTGCGATTACGCCGGACCCACGGTTCGTCTACCTCAGTGAACGCCATCGCGATGCACTGGCGCACCTGCTGTATGGCGTGGGGCAGGGCGGTGGCGGCGGATTCGTCCAACTCACGGGCGAGATCGGTACCGGCAAGACGACGCTGTGCCGTCTGCTACTGGAGCAACTGCCGGAGAAAACCAAGGTTGCCCTGGTGCTCAATCCCAAGCTCGGGCCGGTGGAGCTGTTGGAAGCCATCAGCGAAGAACTGGGCTTGGAGGTGGGGGGGCGCAGCGGCAGCCAGAAGGGGCTGACTGATCTGCTCAATGAATATTTGTTGAAGGCCTATGGCGAAGGCTGGCGCGTCGTGCTTATCGTCGACGAGGCACAAAATTTGTCGGTAGAGGCGCTTGAACAGGTGCGTCTGCTGACCAACTTAGAGACGCCGACGCAGAAGCTGCTGCAAATTATCCTGCTCGGCCAGCCGGAACTGCGTGAGCTACTGGGTCGGCCCGAACTGGAGCAGCTGGCGCAGCGGATTACCGCACGCTATCACTTGACCCCGCTGCAGCCGGAAGAGACAGAGCTGTACGTGCGCCATCGGCTGAGCGTGGCGGGCTGCGAAAGGCAGCCATTCTCGCGGCTCGGATTGCGCGCGCTGCATCGCCGTTCGAACGGCATTCCGCGGCTGATCAACGTGATCGCCGATCGCTCGCTGGTTGCTGCCTACGCGCATTCGCTGGAGCGGATCGGTGAGCGCACCGTCAATGATGCCGCTGATGAGGCACTGACCGGCAAGAGCCGAACCCCGTGGCTGCGCTGGGTACGCTGGTTGATATTGCCGATGTTGGTTGGACTGGCCGCAGCTTGGTATCTCACTAAGCCGGCCGAGCCGGAAACTTTGCCCGAGCCGCCGGTCCCAGCAGTTCGCCTACCGCAGCAGCTAAGTGAAGCACAGTTGGAAATGCGCTTGGCTGAGTTAAGCCGGGAGTCCAGCTGGCGCGCACTGGCCACTAGGTGGGATATAGACCTTGGCGAGGAACTAGCTTTCAGCCAGGGCTGTCCGAACGGTCTGCAACCTACGGTGGTTTGCTTTCGCGGCAGCGGCTCGTTCAGCAAGCTTCGTCAGTTCGGTCGGCCGGTGCTGCTGTTGCTCCGAGTGGACGGCAAAATCTTGCCAGTACTGCTCGCTGGTATTGATCGCGAGCGAGCGCGGTTGGAACTTGCGGGCGTCCCTGTGGTCGTTGAAAGGGAGACGCTGAGAACTTACTGGTCAGGAGAGTATCGAGCTCTGTATCGATTGCCTACCGGTTTTCCCAACACGGCACGTCTGCATGATCAGGGCGATGTGGTGTTGTGGATTCGGGAACGCCTAGCCAATGCACTGGGTGAGGCGACGACGGATCCAGGCGTGGGCGATGCAGTGGGCGCGGTGGACCCAGCACAGGTGTTTGACGCGGCCGTGGAACGGCGGGTGCGCGATGTGCAGGAAATTCATGGACTGCTCGCCGATGGTATTGTGGGGCCTGAAACCGGCTTCGCACTGTCGCGCTACGCCGATGGCGGGCCGCGACTGCAAGCAGTCGGCGACCCCCTTGGGGCCTTGCCATGAAATAGGTGGTCGTCTTGTGCGGGTTCGGCGACTGACAGGTGAGTACACAACTCGATGCTCGGCTAGATCGTCGAGGAGAAGGAAGAACGAATGTCGTTGATACTTGAAGCTCTGCGCAAATCGGAGGCCGAAAGGCACCGTGGCCTCCCGCCTCGGCTGGATTCACCGGTGTTGCGCCCTACCCGCCGCCGACAGCGCCTAGCGCCCGGGCTGGCATTGTTGGTGCTTGGCGCACCGGCTGCGGGCTGGTTCGTGTATCGCGGAATGGCGCCAGACTTCGCCGAAAGTCAGGTCGATACCAGCTTGGCCGCACTGTTGCCGCCGGTTACCGAGGGTGCAGTTGCGCCTGACGCTGCGCCGGCTCAGGCGCTAGCGGCTAACGACCCCGGCGGTAACTCGCAAAGCCTTGCGGCCGCATCCGCTCCCGCTGTTGCCATAGCAACCAGCGCAAACGTGGTCGCAGCGTCAGTGACCACGGCCTCGGTGGCGACCAATCAGGCGGCCCCGGGCAGCAA